>JAGCFP010000063.1 GCA_017650045.1 Bacteroidaceae bacterium
CCCTCGAAGCCAGAGGACTGCAAGTGCAGCTTAGCATCGAGGGCTTAGGTGAGATTCCTGAGATACAGGATATCTTTATGGAGCATTTACGTTTCTCTTTGACTCATCGAATTCGAGACATTATGGAGAAAAAAGCGGCCTATGCCTCAGAAAACGATTAGACTTTCAAGAATACACGTTTCCTATAAAGGAAGTACAGGAACAGCCAGCAAACAGCAACGTAAGCCGCTTGTGTAAAGAAATCCTGTGAGTTTTCTGGCATCAGAGCTATCAGTCCTCCAAACAATTTACGAGCAGTATAGCTGAAGTTGATAAATGCCTGTGCAAGATAGATGGTGATGGAATTCATACCTATCACGGTAAAGAAGAGTATCCATCCGCGACAGTTTTTCACATCAATGATCCAGTAGAACAGGGCAAACATCAAGATAGAGTAGGCTGCCACTACCAAAACGAAGGTACTGGTCCACATCTTCTTGTTGATGGGGAACACGGTGCTCCATAGCAGTCCGATGACCAGCCATACGATGCCAGCAATGACCATTCCAATCACTTTCTTGTTCTCACTGATATCCTTGCGTTTTACCCATTCGCCAGTGAACATGCCCAACAGCGCCGTTCCAATGGCGGGGATGAGTCCCAGAATACCTTCTGGATCGATATTTCCGTAATAGATTCTGCCAGGAAGAAGGATACGGTCCACATATCCCACCAAAGATCCTTGAGCACTGTAGATATCGGCCCCTCCAGCATCTGGAGCAGGGATGAAACCTACCAAGAGCCAATAACCTATAAGCAAGAATGCTGTAATCCAAACACGGACTTTCCAACTCGTATGCATAAAAATGAGTGCTCCGAACATCCATGCCAAACCGATACGTGCCAAAACACTGGCATAGCGAGCCTCTGCAAAGTTCAGATGACCAAGGAGTCCGTTATAAAGCAGTCCTAAGAGCACAAGTGTCACACCTCTACGGATAATCTTTCGGATGATGGCAGCTTCTGTCTTTCCATTGCCACGTTGTTTCGACAGTGAGAAAGGAAAAGAGATACCTGCGATAAAGAGGAACAGTGGGAAGATAGTGTCATGATGAGCCAATCCGTGCCATTCTACATGATCCATCTGTGCAGCCAGTGCCTCTGTAAACCCACAAGGAAACCAAGTGGCCAGAGCCGCCAGAAGTCCGGCACCTCCCATAATGAAAAACATGTCGAAGCCTCTCAGGGCATCGAGCGATTGTAATCGTCCCGCAGGGATCTGCGGCTTTGAAGTCTTCGCATTCATAGTATTGATTTGTTATTTGAAGCAAAGATAAATCATAATTACAAAATATACAATAGTTGTAATAGAGGAAAAACGAACTGTATACTGTACACCTGTATACTTTTGGTTCCTCATTCAGTGATTGAAAAATTGTTCTATTCTTTAGATGCTTTAGTTTGTAGAAGACAATGCATACAAAAACACCTCCTTAGGAAAAAATATTTTTCTAGTGAGGGAATAATTTTTTCCTAACTAGAAAGTTTAAATTTGCTAGTTAGAAAAAGAAGATAGTAAAATTGTTCTATTCTTTAGATTGCAACAGTTATCATCAAGGTATACAGGTGTACAGTATACAGTTAGTTTCCTCTTTGTTGTAAATCCTTTCCTTCCCTCTACTCTAAATCAATCTCCTAAAGTTTGCAATATTTTACGGAAACATCATGTCACATTCTAAAAAAAACAGTATCTTTGCACCGCAAATAAAAGAGTTAACTCATAAAAGTATAAAAATGGCTTATAAAAGACTTACTGCTGCCGAAGCTGCAGCAATGATCAACAATGATGAGAACATCGCTCTTAGCGGTTTTACACCTGCAGGTACCGCCAAGGCAGTGACTAAGGAATTGGCAAAGCGTGCCATCGCTGAGCATGAGGCTGGCCGCCCCTTCAAAGTGGGTATTTTTACTGGTGCATCTACTGGACAGAGCTGCGACGGTGATATGGCTAATGCCTATGCCATCAAGTACCGTGCTCCTTACACCACGAATCCTGATTTTCGTAAGCATGTGAACTTGGGTGAGATTCCTTACAATGACATTCACCTCAGCCAGATGGCACAGGAACTGCGCTATGGTTTCATGGGTGATGTGGATTGGGCTATCCTTGAGGTTTGCGACATCGAGGAAGGTGAGACTACTTGCAAGGCCTATCTGACTGCTGCTGGTGGTATCAGCCCTACAGCTGCTCGCTTGGCAAAGAAGGGCGTGATTCTGGAGCTCAATGCTTTCCATAATCCTAATGCCAAGTATCTGCACGATGTGTATGAGCCTCTGGATCCTCCTCAGCGTCTGGCTATTCCTATCACAAAGGTAAGCGACCGTATTGGTAAGCCTTACGTGGAGATTCCTGCAAGTAAGGTAGCTGGTGTGGTAGAGTGCAACTTGCCAGATGAGGCTCGTGCCTTCAAGGACAACGATCCTGTTACCGATGCCATTGGTCATAATGTAGCTGAGTTCTTGGTACAGGATATGCATCGTGGTATCATTCCAAGCACTTTCCTGCCTTTGCAGAGTGGTGTGGGTTCTACTGCTAATGCTATTTTAGGTGCACTGGGAACAGACAAGCATGTGCCTAACTTCAATATCTACACTGAGGTGCTGCAAGACAGCGTGGTGGGCATGATGCTGGAAGGCCGCGTAATCGATGCTTCTGCTTGCTCTCTGACGGTATCTAACGAGTGCTTGATGCAGATTTATGACAACATGGATTACTTCAAGAATCACCTGACTCTGCGCCAGAGTGAGATTTCCAATTCTCCAGAGATCATCCGTCGCTTAGGTGTGATCGCCATCAATACAGCGTTGGAAGTTGACCTCTTCGGTAATGCTAATTCTACTCATATCAGCGGTATCAAGATGATGAATGGTATCGGTGGTAGTGGCGACTTTGAGCGCAATGCTTATATCAGTATCTTCACCTGTCCAAGTGTGGCAAAGGGTGGCAAGATCAGCTCTATTGTTCCTTTTGTAAGTCATTTGGATCATACAGAGCATGATGTAAACATCATCGCTACAGAACAAGGTGTGGCCGATCTTCGTGGTAAGGGTCCATACGAGCGTGCTCAGGAAATCATTGAGAAGTGTGCACATCCAGACTACAAGCAACTGTTGTGGGATTACCTCAAGATTGCAAAGATGGGTCAGACTCGTCATTGTCTGCCAGCTGCTTTCGCTATGCACGACACGCTGGAGCGCAAGGGTGACATGCACTTGACGGATTATGCTGAGTATGTAAAATAAGAAACTTCTAAACGATCAAGTCATACATTTTAAATGACTAGGGCGTTGCTCTCTCTTAAGAAAGGGCAACGCCATTTTTTTGTGCCCTTTTTTTGCTGCGTAATAAATAAGGTGTATATTTGCGCTGGTTTTGTTTTCTTTTTCTCACAGAAAGGCTGAGAAAGGAATGAAAAGGGAATCGGGTGAAAGTCCCGAACAGTCCCGCTGCTGTGAGCTCTATCATTTTGCTTTGTCAAGCACCTCATTGTCACTGTCTGTAATAGATGGGAAGACGGACAAGGCTGGAGTAAGTCAGAAGACCTGCAAAACCTAACGGAAGAAGCAACGATGCTGCGAGGATAGCTGTTGCTACATGTTTTTTTAGCTGTTATTACTGATTATGTGGAGGTTAACCCTTAGGCTTACTTTGTGTATCATGTGGATGACTGTGGCTTCATTGCAAGTGAAGGCTCAGAATGATACGCTTGTAACCAAAGGGCGAACTTTGAGAGAGTTGACGGTAAGAGGAGATAAGAGTAAGCAAGTTACAAGCACATCCCCTTTCCAGATTGTGACAAATCGTGATCTTTTGCAGCAAGGTATCACGGATTTGAGTGATGCATTACGCCGTTTTTCTGGGGTGAACGTGAAGGATTATGGAGGTGCAGGGGGAATAAAAACCGTTTCTGTACGTAGTCTTGGCTCTCAGCATACTGCAGTATCATACGATGGGGTAGCAGTAAGCGACCTTCAAAGTGGGCAAGTGGATTTATCGCGTTTTACATTGGACAATATCCGTTCCCTTTCTTTAGCTATCGGGGATAATGATGAGATTTTCCTTCCTGCAAGGACTGTAGCTTCCGCTGCAACCTTGCGTCTGCAAACCTTGCTGCCCGACTTGGTGGACAAGAACTGTCATTTGAAAGCAGAAATCAAGACAGGTTCTTTCGGAATGTTCAATCCTTACATGCGCTATGATCAGAAGATCAGTGAAAAAGTGAGCACTTCTGTCAGTGGAGATTATTTAAGGGCAGACAACCAATATCCTTTCCAATTGGTGAATGTGGAGAATGTGACGAAAGAGTATCGAAACAATAATCAGATTGAGACGTGGCGAACTGAAGGGAATGTGTATGTGCGTCCATCGACAAACTCCACACTGAATGGCAAGGTGTATTATTACCAATCTTGGCGCGAGCTTCCAGGGCCTGTAATCCTTTATAATTCCATCAGTCATGAAAAGGAAATGGACAGGAATTTCTTTGCGCAAGCCAACTATAAAGCAAAGTTAGGTAATAACTTCTCATTGTTGCTGAATGGTAAGTTCAACTGGGCTTATTCCCACTATCATGATGAGGGCGGACAATATCCCGGAGGTGCTTTAGACAATAAGTATTATCAACGTGAATACTATGGCTCTGCGGCTATGATGTATGAGCCAACGGAGCATCTGGCTTTTGCATACGCAGGAGATTACGCTTACAATACACTGAATGCCAATGCCAATCTGAAGTCAAAGCCTTTGCGACATACGGTTTTACAAACGCTTTCTGGTCGCTATCATCTAGACAGATTAGCAGTGACTGCAGTATTGTTGCGTTCTGATTATTGGAACAAAACCAAGTTGGTTAATCCATCGAAAGATGCACATCGACTGTCACCTTCCTTATCGCTTTCTTGGAAGGCTTTGGCAGAAGCTGAACTATATCTGCGTGCTTCCTATAAGGATGTGTTTCGTGTAGCCACCTTTACAGAGAACTATTTCGATCGTATGGGGAGTCGTGACCTTAATCCAGAGATTGCCAGGCAATACAATGTGGGGGTCACTTATCAAGTGGATACAAAGGGCTTGTTGAGTCATCTCCAACTATCTACAGATGGTTATTTCAACTATGTGAAAGATAAGATAGTGGCTAAGCCATACAATATGTTTTATTGGACGATGCTCAATTTGGGAAAGGTGCATATCTGGGGAGCAGATGTGAATGCAGATGCAGATTTTCGTCTGAACGAGCAGCATCACTTGCTATTTGGTGGGGCTTATACCTATCAGTATGCTGTGGATAAAACCATGAAGGAATCCATCTCTTACAAGAATCAGATTCCATATACTCCTCGTCATACTGGTTCTGCTTCATTGGCTTGGGAGAATCCTTGGCTGAATGCCTCCATTCATGCTACTGGAGTAAGTGATCGCTATACGACGGAGGTGAATACAGAGAAGAACATGCTTAAAGGTTATATAGAATATGGCGTATCTCTTTATCGCAGTTTTCCCTTAGGTAATGTGCAGATGGCTGTGCGTGGGGAGGTGATTAATCTGGGAAATAAGCAATACAGCATCGTAAAGAGTTATCCCATGCCTGGAAGGAGTTACAAGTTGACGCTTAGTGTCAGCTTGTAAAATTCTATAATTATAAAATGGAAAAATTGAAAGATTTAAAATAGAAGATTGAGGTTTTAGCGTATAATCCGTAGGTAAATAATTATTTAAATAAACAACTATGAAACTGAGAAATTATTTGAAACTGATGGCTATGGCACTGGTGGTGCCTATGGCTCTGGTGGCTTGTTACGACAATGATGAGCCTGAAATTCCTAAAGTGCAGGAATCTGTAGTATTGGATACTGATGATGCAGATTTGCTGGTAGGTGAGAGTGTACAATTGAATGCCACAGCAGTAGTAGATCCTATGGCCACTTCAAAGGTTATAAATTGGACTTCTTCAGATTCTTCAGTAGCAACTGTGGATGCAAACGGAAGAGTGACTGCTGTAGCTCCTGGAAAGGCCATCATTACGGCTTCTTTGGGTGATGGAAGGCCATCTGCTACTTGCGAGATTGAGATAGATGCTGAAGATGCTCTGTTGGTCTTCAATGGTGGTAATATGTATTCTAGCATTGATGGTTCATTATCCCAGATTAGATTTGAGAAGTCACAGACGGTGACTTACGATGTTTTTGCAGATGCCAATGGTCGTAGTTTGGGTGCTACTGTACAAGATGGTATCATTTTTGGTGAGAATCTGTACATCGCAGTAGATGGATCTAACACTATTGAGGTAGTGAACAAGAATACTTTCAAGAGTGTGGCAACCATTCTGCCAGATCAAACAGCCTATGAGCCTCGCGACATCGTTGCGGATGATAATTATGTGTATGTATCTATGTACACTGGCCATGTATCTCGTATAGATCCAAAGACCAATAAGATAGATAAGACAGTGGCAGTGGGACCTAATCCTGAGGAGATGGTGATAGAGGATGGTTTCCTCTATGTAGTGAACTCTGATGGTTTGAACTATGGCAATAACTATGAGAATGGCAAAACCGTTTCTAAAATTAATTTGAAGTCTTTCACTGAAGAGAAGAAGATTGAAGTGGGGTTGAATCCTACAGCCATTCAGGAATCTGATGGTAAGATTTTCGTGCTCTGCATGGGGAATTATGCTGATGTACCTGCCTCTATCTTTGTGATTGACGAGAATGACAATGTGACGGATTCGGGCATTCCTGCAACTTTCTTCACAGAAGATGATGGTATCCTCTACGTAGTGAACTCTCCGTGGGGTGGTACTACGTCTTATACTTCTTACAAAGCATCCGACCTATCTGTTGTGGATCAGAATTTCATTAAAACTCCAGTAGACTCTCCCGCTGGCATTGTTGTGGAAGGCGATCGTATTTTCATATCTTCTTATAATTTAGTAGATGGCTATGCTTCTTATAGCACAGATGGATATGTGAATGAGTACAGGCAAACAGCTGCAGGTGTTTACCCTCCTGATTATGGCTTTGTTAAGAAGTACAATGTGGGTGTAGGTCCTGTACACATGCTGGTGGTGGATTGAAATTGAGAATTATAAATTGAGAATTGAGAATTTAATAAGGTTACTGCTGTGTCTGCTGGCATTAAGTTTTGCAGCCTGTGAGCATAAGCAAGTATCTCCGTCTGAGGGCGGAGATACCCTTGCTTTCTCATACGCTGAGCGCATCAGCATCGTGGAATATGACGACTATACGATGGTGAAGCTGCTGAATCCGTGGGATACGCTGAAGACGCTGCATACCTATGTGTTGGTAGATAGGGAGAAGGATCTGCCTCCACATCTGCCTAAAGGGACCATCGTGCGTACCCCATTGCAGAAGGCTGTGGTATTCACCTCTGTGCATAGCAGCTTGGTAGATGTACTGGGAAAGGGCAGGAGCATTGGGGGTGTGTGCGACTTGAAGTATATCCAACTACCTTTCATTCAGGAGGGTGTGGAGAATGGGACGGTGATGGATTGTGGCGATGCCATGAATCCAGACATCGAGAAACTGATAGACCTGCATCCTGACGCCATCTTGCTGTCGCCCTTCAACAACAGTGGTGGCTATGGGCGTGTGGAGGAGTTGGACATCCCCATCGTGGAGTGTGCCGACTATATGGAAACGTCTGCACTCGGACGTGCTGAATGGATGAAGTTCTATGGACTGCTCTTCGGGGCTTCTGAAGAAGCAGAGCAACTCTTCGAGGAGGTGAGTGGCAATTATGAGCGCATGAAGGCGCTGGCTGCTCGTGCTGCCACACATCCAAAGGTGGCTGTGGACTTGAAGATGGGTTCTACGTGGTATGTGCCAGGAGGGCGTAGCACACAAGGACGCTTGCTGGTGGATGCTGGAGCCGATTATCCTTTCGCACATACGGATGACAGTGGTAGCATTCCCCTCTCTGTGGAGATGGTGATGGATCGCTGTGCTGATGCAGATATATGGATGTTCAAGGCCAGTGTGGAAGCGGAGGTGACGTTGAGATGGCTTCGTTCGGAGTATGAAGGTTATACCCACTTGAAGGCGTATAAAGGCGGTCATGTGTATGGCTGCAATACCACGCAAGTGGCATACTATGAGGAGGCCCCTTATCGTCCCGACTACCTGTTGGGTGATATGATCCAAATCTTCCATCCCGAGTTAGAAGGTTTGGGAGGGTTGAGGTACTATAGTAAAATTGAAAATTGATAGTCAATTCTCAATTCTCAATAATAAAAGATGAGCGTAGGAGCAAAATATGGTATAGGTTTAACTGTATTGATAGTCATACTGTTTGCAGCAAACCTTTTCATCGGGTCGGTACAGATACCATCTGATGAGATACTCCATATCCTTATGGGAAAGGAGCCACAAAAAGCCAGTTGGGGTTTTATTATCTTACAGAGCAGATTACCTCAAGCCATTACTGCCTTACTTTGTGGAAGTGCTCTTGCTGTAAGTGGTTTGATGCTTCAGACGGCTTTTAAGAATCCATTGGCAGGCCCTTCTATCCTTGGCATCAATTCTGGTGCCAGTCTTGGAGTGGCATTGGTAATGTTGGCTTTTGGGGGCAGTGTTACTGCAGGCACTCTTACTTTATCGGGTTTTATGGCAGTATTGTTCGCTGCTTTTATTGGATCTATGGCAGTGATGGGGCTTATACTGTTTTTCTCTACCGTAGTTCGCAGTAATGTCATGTTATTGATTATAGGTATCATGATAGGCTATATCACTTCTTCTGCCATATCTTTACTGAATTTTTTCGCTACGGAGCAAGGCGTACAGAGCTATATGGTATGGGGGTTAGGTAACTTTGGAGGAGTTTCTATGAAACAGATGCCAGGATTTGCTCTGGTGACACTGTTGGGACTGTTTGGCACTGTATTGTTAATCAAACCATTAAATGCCCTACTTCTTGGCGAACGCTATGCAGAAAATTTAGGAATCAATATCCATCGAGTGCGTACATGGCTACTCATTATCACGGGTTTACTAACTGCCATTACTACAGCTTTCTGCGGACCCATTGCTTTTATTGGTTTGGCTGTGCCCCACATGGCCCGACTGATACTTGGAACAGAAAATCATCGTTCATTGTTGCCTGTGACCATTCTTATGGGTGGGGTAGTGGCTTTACTTTGCAATCTTATCTGCGTACTTCCTGGAGAAAATGGTATCATTCCTCTAAATGCTGTGACTCCTATCGTTGGAGCACCTGTCATTATCTATGTTATCATCAGCCAACGTAATGGTAAGCAGATGAGTTAATTCACAATAAAAAATGAGTTTATATGAGCATGCCAGAAGATCCTATAATGCTTTACAGTTTCTTGAACATGAAGCTGCGCGATGAATACCCATCGCTCGATGCGCTATGTGAAGACTTAGATGTGTCGAAAGATGAGATTTTGAAGAAGATGAAAAGTATTGGTTTTGAGTATGATTCTGAGAGGAATCGGTTTTGGTAAAAAGATTGTTTCTTACAAAAAGAGGGAGGGCTATGAAAGTCCTCCCTCTTTTATGGATTATTACGCTGATTTTATTGATTCAGTGCATCTGCATCTTTCATTGAAGCAGCCAGTTCCTCGTCGGAGATGCTGTAGTTCTGCAGGTTGCCAGCGATGTACTGGTCGTAAGCAGCCATGTCGATAAGGCCATGTCCAGAAAGGTTGAACAGGATGACCTTCTCTTCGCCAGTTTCCTTGCACTTCAGAGCCTCGCGGATGGTAGCTGCGATGGCATGGCTGGATTCTGGAGCAGGGATGATGCCTTCTGCGCGAGCGAAGAGGGTTCCAGCCTCGAAGGTTTCCAACTGTGGGATATCCACAGCTTTCATGAAGCCATCCTTCAGCAGTTGTGAGATGATCACACCAGCACCATGGTAACGCAGACCACCAGCGTGGATGTTGGCAGGACGGAAATTGTGTCCCAGTGTGTACATTGGCAGCAGAGGAGTGTAGCCAGCCTCGTCACCAAAGTCGTACTCAAACTTACCACGAGTCAGTTTCGGACAAGAATTAGGTTCTGCAGCGATGAAGCGTGTCTTCTTGCCTTCATTGATGGTGTGGCGCATGAATGGGAAAGCGATACCACTGAAGTTGGATCCACCACCAAAGCAAGCGATCACCACATCAGGATACTCGCCAGCCATCTTCATCTGCTTCTCAGCCTCAAGGCCGATAACCGTCTGATGCAGTGACACATGGCTCAATACAGAACCCAGGGTGTACTTACAGTTAGGTGTGGTGGTAGCCAGTTCGATAGCCTCAGAGATAGCTGTTCCAAGAGAACCCTGATGGAAAGGATCCTTTGTAAGGATATTCTTACCCGCACGGGTGGACATAGAAGGTGAAGGAGTTACCTGTGCACCGTATGTCTGCATGATGCTACGACGGTAAGGCTTCTGCTCATAGCTGATCTTTACTTGATAGACAGCAGCCTCGAGTCCGAAAAGACGAGCTGCATAAGAAAGGGCTGCACCCCACTGTCCGGCACCCGTCTCTGTGGTCACATTGGTCACACCCTCTTTCTTGCAATAGTAAGCCTGTGGGATGGCTGAGTTCAGCTTATGGCTACCCATAGGGCTCACGCTCTCATTCTTGAAATAGATATGTGCAGGAGTACCCAGTGCCTGCTCTAAACCATAGGCACGTACCAATGGGGTACTGCGATAGTACTTATACATCTCACGTACCTCTTCAGGGATCTCAATCCAAGGATCTGTCTGGTTGAGCTCCTGGCGACAAAGTTCCTCAGCGAAAATAGGGAAGAGGTCCTCTGGCTTCAGAGGTTGTTTAGTTGCTGGATGAATAGGAGGCAGTGGTTTGTTGGGCATTTCTGCCTGAATGTTGTACCAATAATGTGGTATTTCTTCCTCAGGAAGAATGAATCTTTTAACTTTGTTACTCATAATATTGTAGTTTAAAAAATGATAATTTGACGCCAAAAGTAATGAATATTTTCATACGACTGACGTTTTTATGCTATTTTTTTGCTTATGCCATCGTTTTTATCTAAGTTTGCTTTTCAAACTATACTCAGATGAAGTTCAACAAACAGCTGATATTATATCACAATAAGTTGATTTTCCCCTATGTCAAGGTGTTCCTGAACATCTTGATGGTGCTGTCGTACTTGGTGTCTGCCTTGCTGATAGGTGCGGTGGTCTATGAGTATGGTTTTCCCATCACAGAGGTAGAAGCAGGCATGCTGGCAAAGTTTTATACAGTGGCTTGGATAGTGATACTGGTCAATATCTTGGCACACATGACGCTGGGATTCAAGGATACCCGCTTGCACTACAATGTTGTGACGTGGATACTGGTGTTTCTGCTGTTTCTTACACTGATTCCTGTCTTATTCAGAAAGCCAGATCCCGAGTACCAAGGCATGCTTTGGTTCTGGAACTTCATGGGAAGCAAGGGCTATCGACTTACCATCTTGATGATTATCTCGCTCTTCGACCTCTCTAACGGCATTGTGCGACTGCTGGGAAGGCGTACCAATCCGTCGTTGATATTGGCAGGCAGTTTCCTGGTAATCATCATGGTGGGTGCTGTGCTTCTGAAACTGCCTAACAGCACATTCAATGGCATCACGTGGTACGACTCTATCTTTATGAGTACCAGTGCGGTATGTGTCACAGGACTCTCGCCACTCGATATGGCTACTACCTTTACGCCTACAGGCTTCACGGTGCTCGTCATCCTCATACAAGTTGGAGGACTGGGCGTCATGACATTCACCAGCTTTTTCGCTCTGTTCTTCATGGGAAACACATCAGTCTATAATCAAGTTATGGTGCGCGATATGGTGAACTCCGATTCTCTGGGCTCACTATTCTCTACACTGTTTGACATCTTCGTGTTTACCATCTGTATAGAGGCTGCAGGCATGGTGGTGATTTGGACAGACATACATGGCACGTTGGGCATGGACTTTGAAGAAGAGGTTTATTTCTCTGCTTTCCATGCCATCTCTGCTTTCTGCAATTCAGGCATGTCTTTTCTGCCCGATGGAATGGCCAATCCGATGATACTGCATGGGCATATCCCACTGTTCCTCTATCTGTCTGTTTTGGTGATTCTCGGTGGTATAGGCTTCCCTGTTTTGGTGAATCTTCAGCAGACGCTGTCATTCAAGCTCCGCAGTCTTTGGCATTTCATCCGCACCCGCCATTGGAGTGCCAAGAGTTATTACCATCTGTACAACCTTAATACACGCATCGCTTTGCTCTTTACAGGTATTTTGTTGGGCGTGGCATGGGTGAGTTTTGCATGCTTCGAGTGGAACGGTGTGCTGCGTGATTTCAGTATCCCTGAGAAGCTCACACAGTCGTTCTTCTTGGCTGTGTGTCCGCGCTCCGTGGGCTTTAATTCCATCGATCCTGGTACTTGGAGCATACAGACGCTGATGCTTTATGCACTGCTCATGTGGGTAGGTGGTTGTTCGCAGTCTACTGCAGGAGGTATCAAGGTGAATACTTTTGCGGTGATTATCCTTAACATGTGGGCCATGGTGCGGGGCACTGAGCGTGTGGAGGTCTTCGGACGTGAGCTTTCTCCAGACTCTATCCGTCGTGCCAATGCCACGGCCCTTATGTCGCTCACCACGCTGTTCTTCTTTGTGGCAGCGTTGAGTTATCTGGAACCTCAGATATCCTTCAGAGGCATCTTCTATGAGTGCCTCGCTGCCATCTCTACTGATGGAGTAGGATTGGGCATCACGCCACAACTGGATGTTGCAGGAAGACTCCTCATCACAGCACTGATGTTCATTGGTCGTGTGGGACTTATCACTGTGCTGTTAGGTGTTGTGAAGCAGAAGAAACATACGAAGTATCGTTATCCGAGTGGAGAAATAATTATAAATTGAAAATTTTCGGCTATGAAGTATCTTATTATTGGACTGGGAAATTATGGTTATTCATTGGCGATAGAATTATCGGCACTGGGCAATGAAGTGATAGTGGTGGACAATAAGCAAAGCCACATAGAATCTATAAAGGATAAGGTGGCAGCCGCTTTCTGTCTTGATGCCACTGAAGAGGAGTCCTTGAACGTGCTACCATTGCAGAACTTGGATGCTGTGGTAGTGACTATGGGAAAGAGTTTCGCAGCTTCTGTGCGCGTCACGGCATTACTGAAGAAGTTGCGCGTGAACCATATCTTTGCCCGTGCCAATGATGAAGTGCATCGCTCTATCTTGCAGGCGTTCGACATTGAGGGCATCCTCTCTCCAGAAGAAGATGCTGCTAAGGACATGGTGCGTTACTTTGAGTTTGGATTGGATCTGGAAGCCTTCCCTATCGATGAGCATTATTATGTGATGAAGTTCAAGGTGCCTGAGAATCTTTATGGATACTATGTGAACGACCTTAAACTCAACGATCAGTTTGGTTTAAAGCTGATAGCACTGAAGCGCGGAAAGACACTGGTCAACAGCCTTGGTGTCTCTTTCACGGAGAAAGAAGTGGTGAACCAATTGCCCGAAGAAGACCACCTATTAGAAGGGGATGAACTGGTAGTCTATGGACGCTACAGTGACTTCCAGAAATTCTGGCGGGCGATGTAAATAAGAATTTTATTTTCCTAGTTACGATTTTTTTTCGTAACTAGGAAAATATTTTGCTCGGAATATTGAACATTATAAATTAGTCTAATTTCAGTACAGCAAGGAAGGCTTTCTGTGGCACTTCCACATTGCCAATCTGTTTCATGCGCTTCTTGCCTCGCTTCTGCTTCTCTAAGAGCTTGCGCTTACGGCTCACGTCACCACCATAACACTTGGCAGTTACGTCCTTGCGCACTTGTTTCACAGTTTCACGGGCGATGATCTTGGCACCAATGGCAGCTTGGATGGCGATGTCGAACTGCTGGCGTGGAATCAGTTCCTTCAGTTTCTCACACATGCGTCGTCCTAAATCGTAGGCATTGCTCTCGTGCGTCAGTGTGGAAAGGGCATCTACAGGCTCACCATTCAGCAAGATATCGAGCTTGATAAGTTTAGAGCGACGGAACCCGTTCATGTGATAGTCGAAAGATGCATAGCCCTTCGAGATGCTTTTCAGCTTGTCGTAGAAGTCGATGACGATTTCTCCTAAAGGAATGTCGTAGTAAATCTCTACACGATTACCACTGACATATTCCTGTTTCACCAACTCTCCACGCTTTCCAAGACACAGCGTCATGATAGGACCAATATAATCGGTCTGCGTGATGATGCTGGCACGAATATAGGGCTCCTCGAGGTAGTCGATGGCTGTTGGATCGGGCATGGCACTTGGATTATGCACCTCCGTCATGTTGCCATGCTTGTCGAAGATATGGTAGAATACATTGGGGACTGTTGTGATGACATCCATGTCGAACTCACGATCCAGTCGCTCCTGAATGATTTCCATGTGCAGCAAGCCTAAGAATCCACAACGGAAACCAAAGCCCAAGGCTACAGACGACTCTGGCGTGAATGTCAGAGAAGCATCATTCAGCTGTAACTTCTCCAGTGAGGCACGCAGATTCTCGTATTCTGTAGGGTCGATGGGATAGACACCAGCGAATACCATAGGCTTCACTTCCTCAAATCCTTCAATGGCCTCAGAGCATGGGCGAGACACATGGGTAATGGTATCACCCACACGTACTTCAGAAGATGTCTTGATACCAGAAATGATATATCCCACATCGCCAGTGCGCATCTCCTGTCTGGGGATCATGTCCATCTTCAGCACCCCTATCTCATCAGCGTCATACTCCATACCCGTGTTGAAGAACTTCACATGGTCGCCCTTACGCATCACACCATTCACGATCTTATAATAAGCAATGATGCCACGGAACGAGTTGAACACTGAGTCGAAAATCAAAGCCTGTAAAGGCGCTTCTTCATCACCCACAGGATGAGGCACGCGATCTACGATGGCATTGAGAATCTCTTCGACACCCATACCTGTGCGAGCAGAGGCACGGATGATGCTACTGCGTTCACAGCCTATCAGTTCAACGATTTCGTCTTCCACCTCATCGGGCATGGCACTTGGCATGTCGCACTTATTGATCACGGGGATGATTTCAAGGTCGTGCTCCAACGCCATGTAGAGGTTGGAGATGGTCTGCGCCTGCACGCCTTGACTGGCATCTACAACCAGCAAAGCTCCTTCGCAGGCAGCAATAGAGCGGGAAACCTCGTAAGAGAAGTCCACATGTCCCGGAGTATCAATGAGATTCAACACGTATTTCTGCCCATCTTTCTCGTATTCCATCTGGATGGCGTGGCTCTTGATGGTAATGCCTCGCTCTTTCTCCAGATCCATATCGTCAAGCATCTGCCCTTCTGTGATTTGGATGGTGTTGGTGTATTCCAACAGTCGATCGGCCAAGGTGGATTTACCATGGTCTATATGTGCGATGATGCAGAAATTTCGTATATGCTTCATTGATAATGATGAATTATAAATTATGAATTATTTTACTGGCTCAGGATTTCATTTCCTGTTTCAGTAATCAAGATCTGACTTTCCCACTGTGCAGAAGGTTTGCCATCGTCAGTGCATACGGTCCAACCGTCATCAGAGTCGATGAATACCTGATAGGTACCCATGTTGATCATCGGCTCAATGGTGAACGTCATGCCAGGTACCAGTACCATGCCCGTACCAGCTTTTCCGTAGTGGTTCACATTAGGTTCCTCATGGAAACGTACGCCACAGCCATGTCCGCATAAATCGCGCACCACACTGTAGCCGTTGGCCTCTGCATGTTGCTGAATCACAGCACCAATGTCACCTAAGCGTGCCCAAGGCTGTGCAGCCTCTATGCCCATGTCACGACATTCGCGCGTCACCTGCACCAGTTTCTGCATTTCAGGAGTCACTTCGCCAATCATAAACATGCGAGAAGCATCGCTGAAATAGCCTTTGAAGATGGTGGACACATCGACGTTGACAATATCTCCGCTCTTTAGTACCTCCTTCGTGCTGGGGATGCCATGGCACACCACATCGTTGATGCTGACACACACGCTCTTAGGATAGCCTTCGAAGAGGAAAGGAGCGGGGATGGCATCATGATCAGTAGTGAATGCATATACCATGTGATCGATTTCTGCAGTGGTCATGCCTTCGCGGATGTTTTCTGAAATATAATCCAGCAGAGCTGTGTTTATCTTGGCACTCTCGCGAATGCCGTTGAGCTGCTCCTGTGTGCGCAGCAGTTTGCGGTTAGGCATGTGCATGCCACGTTTTATACAGTCTTGAGCCTTGGCTTCTGCTTCTTTAGAGCAGTAAGTTGGCATATATCGATTGCCGAATAGTTTCTTCATTGAACTCATCATTAATATGTAGGTTTTAAATTTGGTGCGAAGATACAACAATTCTGACAGATTGCCAACCACTTATAGAAAAATCAGGTTTAAATAGTGTTCTTATGTAGAAGGAAATCTGGAGTTGTTATCTACTCCCCGTGAGGAATTGTAGGATTCCTGCCATGATAGCAGCGCGTTCACTTTCTTTAGTGATGCTCTCGAAAGGAAATCCCATGGAGAAAGTGCGATAGTCGCTGCCTCCGTACGCCACAGCAGCAGAGTAGTTGGTTTCTGTATAGGTCATAGCTGTGAAGGCAGGATCAGCAGCTTCAATGACATCGGCACTTACTACAGGATACTGCGTTTCATTGAGCCAGGCAGGGATGCTTACTGTGTGTCCCAATCCCTTGATGCCATGCTCAGGAGTGTCCGTGCGTACAGAGAGGGGATAAGTATATTTCAGCCAGGTACTGGTAAACTCCTTTTCTTCAGGTCGCTGCATGTCGCTTCCGATATAGGCTCCGCTTACCAACAGATTGCCTCCACCACTAAGGTAGGCCGTGAGAATCTGGCGCATCTTTTCTCGGAAAGTCTTGTAAGGTACTCCATTCAGTGGGAAAGTGGTTGGGTCGGTCTTTTCTAATCCTAAGATAAGATCGATGACCTCATAGCCACCAGGCCCCATAAGTTGATCTTCAAAGGCGCGAGCACTGCAGGAAGTGAAGCTATAGACTCCTGCGGTCTTGATGGCGCGACCATGTATGTAGGGATAGTCGAAGCTGTTGCCTGCATAGCGATGCCCCTCAAGTTCACTATTGCTCACTCCCCAATTCTCTCCACGTGCCTTACGGTCGAAGTTCTGCTGCAAACCTCCTAATGAAATGTTGTAATGGTATGCCACTCCAGGGTCTTGGCGCAAGTCAAAGCCACCTTCAGTCTCAGTATTCACCTGTGCAGGACCACTGAGTCGTTGGAACCCGTTGATGATGAGCACACGGTGCTGTTCCTGACTGGATTTCATGGCACAAAGTGTTTCTGAGGGGAAACTCTCACCGCCATCGTTAAGTGCAGCTACCTTGAAAGAATAGATCATGTCGGGTTCTATTTTGATGGTGAAGCGTGGCTCTTCTATAATGACTCCATTATCAAATGCACTGTCACCCATGCGGGTATAAACAATGTATCGTGTAGGGGAGGCATTGGGTTCTATGGGGTCATCCACACCCTTCCATGTGAGGAGCAAGGTGTTTTCTTCCTCTCCGAAACGGATGGCAAAGTCGTCTACAGGTAGTGGTTGAATCACAAAGTCGTGCCTCCCGTGCTGATTGGTAAGGAAACGTACGACGCCTTTATAAAGCGCACGGGCAATGGTGAACTTTACATTAGGATCGTGCCCGTAAATAAGGTCGCCAAAGTTTTGGTGCGACATGGTTTCGATGATGGCTGAGGTGGTTTGTGGCACACGGGTTTCACTGTAGTTACGATCCCAAATGTAGCGACGGTTCCACAATGGAGTGATACGGCTACGAAGGTCTGCCACCATCTGTGTCTGTAGCATGTCAGCTAAGTCGCGTGAGGCGAGGCGTGACTTTCCACTCGCTAACAATCCGTCATTAAACTCAGAGGTGGCAATAGCCAAGGTGCCTATGATGGTGTCTTGACGATTAAAGCCTGCATCACTGTGTACGGCTAAGCTCAATTCAATAGGTACTCGAACTCCTTCTTGCTCAGGGTTAAAGATAGAACCACCAGAGAGGTAGTTTTGTATCCAAGAGCGGGAGTTGATATCATCTGTATAATCGTTGTTACGTCCATCTTCAGTATAAACACTGTCAGGCAAGCCTGCCCATTGGCCCCAGTAACGAGATCCTTCCAAGTAACGAGGTAATCCGCTAAGCTGTCCGCCTCGAGTAATATTTCCCATGCCACCACCAAAGCGCACCGCATCAGCAGTGACCACGCCCTCACTGTTGCTCTTATTGCTTAGTACCACCTTGTTGTCATTGCTTTTACCTTTTCCGAAATGGAAGGTACCTAGATAGACCCAGGTGCTTCCACCCATTTGCTGATTGACTTCAAACTCAGTGACCATGCCTTGGTGAATCACTTGATAAGGAGCATGGTCGATGCTGGTGGGCATGGTTTGGTAGGATACATAAACGGCATAATCTCCTTCTTCGGGAATGTCGGGTATCCATTCAGCTGTAGCTGTGCCTCGGCGATCGGTTTCTATGTAGCGAGCTGTACCTCTTTGGAAAGGATTTTGTCCTGCACTGTAAGTCTGCTGTCGCTGTGCAAAACCAGGGAAGGAGGCACGGCTCCATTTGATAAGTCCTGAGGACGTTTCTTGATAGGTGGAGTTGAGGCTTGAGCCAGATAGATTACCATCGTTATCTACGACCACCTCACGTTTCTGTGTGTCTCTTTCTCGCGGAGTAAAGACAATGGCCCCTGCATTTTGTAGCATGGGGATAAGGTAGGGTAGCACAATGCTCTGTGTGAAAAGATCTTCGGTAGTGGTAAACAGTCGTGGGCGTTGCCAGCGCCATTCTTTCTTATTATCCCAATACTTCCCGTGACTTTGGGCGATGGAGAGATGCTTGTTGGCTAATCCTTTAGACACCTCATAAGGCTTTGACATATTCTTCACCCAGGGCTTTCCCTGATATTCCGTGTCAGTGAAAAGGCGGTCCTTCAGTCGGTTCTCATTATAATAATTAGGAATCAGACTATCAATGAGGTAAGGTCCTGCATAGATTTTGGCTTTGAAACTGCTGAAGGGTTCAGGGAGCAAAGGCTGAATGCTGTCATACAGAGCTTTCACATTGTGTTGGCGTAAAGGTTGGGTGCCCAACCTGCTAGCATAAATGGAAACCTGCTTCTTTGCATAATCTATTGCCAGACTGTCAGTCTTTACTCCCACCAACTTGATCTCATCAGCCACATAGCGACTGAAATAATCGTTCAGCCTTGCCGTCAATGTATCTTGGAGCGCAACTTGTTGGGCACTTAGGGAGTTGCTGAAGAGAAGCAGAAATAGAATAGAGAAATGCCTCCATGCAAACTGCCAAATGCTACTTATATATTGTCTTATAGATTTCATAAGTCTGTCGAATCATCAATTCTCAATTATATTTACTCAAATAGGTAAGTATTCCACAAACGCTTCGATGGCCTCGTAAGACGCCAGACCTAAGTCGTCATAGAGTTTGGCGGTGCCACGATTGCGGTCCTCACTGCGTTGCCAGAACAGTCGCTCGTCATTGCCCATGAACGGAGCGCTTTCCATCTGGCTCTGATGCTTTAAGATAGAATTACGCTTAGCTCGGAGTTCCTCTGGACTGAGAGGTACCGCCATCTCAATATCTTCTATCGCCCATTCTGCCCAAGCACCTCGATACATCCAGATACGGCAGTCCTTGAGCCATGCGGCTTTTGCTTCTTTTTCCAGATCGATGGCAGCCATGACGGCATCGGTACACACCTTATGCGTACCATGTGGATCTGCCAAGTCGCCTGCAATGAATATCTGATGAGGCTTGACTTCCTTAATCAGTTTGCGTACCATATCAACATCGGTTTCACTGATAGGATTCTTTTCAATGCGACCAGTTTCATAGAAAGGCAAATCAAGGAAATGGACACGACTGAGTGGAATCTGGTTATATGTACAGGCGGTACGTGCTTCACCACGGCGAATAAGCCCTTTGATGATGCGGATATCCTTTGTATCTATATCACCGTCTTTCTTTTCTTGTAGGTATTGGCGTATTTCCTGATACTTGTCTTTGATGACTTCATCCTGACTGTTGTTGAACAACTGATTGAAACCATTGATGAAATGCAAGAAGCGTACTACTTCCTCATCACCCACGGCAATATTCCCAGAGGTCTCATAAGCAATATGCACTTCATGGCCCTGTTGCACTAAACGGCGGATGGTTCCACCCATTGAAATCACATCGTCATCTGGATGCGGAGAGAATACGATAACTCGTTTGGGGAATGGCTTGGCACGTTCAGGACGGTAAGTGTCATCGGCATTAGGTTTGCCTCCTGGCCATCCTGTGATGGTATGCTGCAGGTCGTTAAATATCTTAATGTTCACATTGTAGGCAGAGCCATAAAGCGCTAACAACTCACTCAGTCCGTTCTCGTTGTAGTCTTTATTTGTAAGTTTTAGGATAGGCTTTCCAGTTAGGAGGCAGAGCCATACAATGGCAGAACGGATAAGCTTGCTGTTCCACTCACAGGATGTGACTAACCACGGACGGCGAATACGAGTCAATGAACTGGCTGCCGAGAGGTCTATGGCCACATGTGCGTCATTATGTGTTTGTAGAAAAGACGCGGGGATAGTGTCTGTGATAGGGCCTTCTACACAGGCACGGATTTTCTCTGCTTTGTCGTCGCTCCATGCCAATAGGAAAATCTTACGGGCGGAGAGAATGGTAGAGATACCCATGGTGATGGAGCCTACAGGCACATTATTTCCAAAAGTCTTGGCTGCTTCCTCACGGGATGCACTATCGAGCAGAATGAGGCGGGTTGAGGAGTTTGGTCGTGAGCCTGGCTCATTAAAGCCGATGTTACCCATCTTACCAATACCCAATAAAGCCACATCTATGCCACCAAAGCTATTGATGCGTTGCTCATAAAGGCGACAATGTTCAAAAATAGCATCCTGAGAGATGCTGCCATCAAGGCAGAAGATGTTACGAGGATCGATATCCACATGGTCAAGGAGCATTGTTTTCAACGCATTGAGATTACTGTTGACGGCATCGGCTGCGAGAGGGTAGTACTCGTATAGACTGAACACTACCACATGACTGAAACTCAGTCCTTCTTCCTGATTTAAGCGCACCAGTTCTGCATACACTCCACGGGGGGAACTACCGCCTGTGAGCGCCAATGTACAGAATTTCCCTTCCTGCTTTTTGGTGCGTATGATTTTGGCCAACTCTCCAGCGATGTGCTTAGCGCCTTCTTCATTTGTCTCAAAGATATCAGTAGGTACTTTCTCGAAACGCGTCAGCATGGAAAGCTCGAAAGCGTTTTCCGGACGGTAGTAACGTGTAGATACCTTGTTGAGCGTCACCAGTGAACTCAGATTTGTTCTCATAACCTTAATATGCGAAATTTGCAGGATTTTTCCCCTTGAAGTCCTTAAAGTATGATTTTATCTCTACAATATCTTTCTCGTAATCTCCTGTGGGTGTGAAGCAACGTGTATAGCTGATGGTCTTACGCCCATAGTCGATTCCGATAAGTTGGATTGGTACCCCAGCCCCTACGGCTATGTAATAAAAACCCTTCTTCCAATCAGGATTAGGTTTTCTGGTTCCTTCAGGTGTGATACAAAGGTTAAACTTATCAGCCTGCTTGAAACGGGCAGTCATCTGTCCCACAAGGGATGTTTTACGGCCGCGATCTACAGGAATTCCTCCGATGGCACGGAAGATAATACCTAAGGGGAAGAAAAACCAATCCTTTTTCATCATGAAGCAAGCTTGTCTGCCCTTAGCACCCCAATAAAGTTTACCGATGAAAAGGTCCCAATTCGAAGTATGCGGAGCCACGCAGATCACACACTTGTCTTGGAAAGGGGCGGCTATTTCCTCTTTCCATCCAAGGAGTTTGAAATAGATGAAGCTGAATAATGCTTTTTTCATTCCTTGTAGAGCGCTTTCATTCCATCGAGAATATCGCCAACTTCCTTATCAAAGTCAGCATACAGCTTTTTGTAGAATCCTGCTACGTTGCCTGGCTCTGTATGACTGATACGGCAGATGTGTTCATTCTGCAAGTGGAGCACTTTCATGATAAGGTCATCCACGGCTTCCTGCTTGTCTGCATCCACAGTTCCTTTCAGGTACATGCATTCTGTAAATAACTCACTAGCAATATTGTTGATTGTCTTCTTCAGGTCTTTTCTGTTTGCCATAGTAAATCTCCTTTCATTTTTGATGTTTATATACCGACAAAGATAGTGCATTCTTTTTATTCTTCCAAACGAAAAACCATCTATCCGAGAATCTGGGATGTTTAAATTGTCCAGAAATATTTATATGTGAAACTTTGTATAATTATTTGCGAATGTCTGCGAAAATAGCGAAATTTGCACCAAATACGCAAATAAGTTTCACATTATAATAAACTAAGAAGAAAAATGACAAAAAGCGCATTGCAAATCGCAAGGGCTGCCTATCAGCCCAAACTTCCTAAGGCCCTGAAGGGTCAGGTGAAGGCCGTATTCGGCGCTCCTACTCAGTCGGTGGCTGATCAGGAGAACATTAAGAAATTGTTCCCTAACACTTACGGAATGCCTTTGATTACTTTCGAGGCTGCTGCTGATGCTCAGGAATTACCTGCCATCAATGTGGGTGTGATTCTTTCTGGTGGTCAGGCTCCTGGTGGTCACAACGTTATTTCTGGCCTGTTTGATGGTCTGAAGCGTCTGAATCCTGCCAACCGTCTTTATGGTTTCCTGATGGGTCCTGGTGGCTTGGTGGATCATAAATATAAAGAACTCACTGCCGATATCATCGACGAGTATCGTAATACGGGCGGTTTCGACATCATCGGCTCTGGACGTACCAAGTTGGAGAAGGAAGACCAGTTCGAGAAGGGCTATGAGATTCTGAAGAAACTGAACATTAAGGCTGTGGTAATCATCGGTGGTGATGACTCTAACACCAATGCCTGCGTTTTGGCAGAGTACTATCTGGCCAAGAAGTATGGCATTCAGGTAATAGGTTGCCCTAAGACTATCGATGGTGACTTGAAGAACGACCAGATTGAGACCAGCTTTGGTTTCGATACCGCTGTGAAGACATACGCTGAGGTTATTGGTAACATCCAGCGCGACTGTAATTCAGCTCGCAAGTATTGGCACTTCATCAAGCTGATGGGTCGCAGTGCTTCTCACATCGCATTGGAATGTGCTCTGCAGGTACAGCCTAACATTTGTATCATCTCTGAGGAGGTTGAGCAGAAGGATATGTCACTCGACGATATCGTGACTCGCATTGCCAGAGTGGTGGCTCATCGTGCTGCCCAGGGTTTGAATTTTGGTACGGTACTGATTCCTGAGGGTCTGATTGAGTTCATTCCTGCCATGAAACGCCTGATTGCCGAGCTTAACGACATTCTTGCCCGTCCAGCCTCAAGCCATGAGCGTATGGTTGATCAGCACTCATGGTTGCTCTCAGAACTGAGCAAGGAGAATGCTGAACTCTTTGCATCCCTGCCTCAGAATGTGGCCAACCAGCTGACTATGGAGCGCGACCCACACGGAAATGTGCAGGTTTCACTCATTCAGACTGAGTCTCTGCTCTCAAGCATGGTGGCTCGCAAGTTGGCTCAGTGGAAGAAGGAAGGCCACTATACTGGCAAGTTCGCTCCTCAGCATCACTTCTTCGGCTACGAAGGTCGCTGCGCTGCTCCATCCAACTTCGATGCTGACTATTGCTATTCACTTGGTGTAACAGCTTCTTCTCTGATTGCCAATGGCGTGACTGGCTACATGGCTTCTGTGAAGAACCTTACTGCTCCTGCTGATCAGTGGGTAGCTGGTGGTATTCCTATCACTATGATGTTCAACATGGAGCGTCGTAATGGTGAGATGAAGCCTGTGATTCGCAAGGCTCTGGTTGAGCTCGATGGCAAGCCATTCAAGGCATTTGCTGCCGTTCGTGACCAGTGGGCTAAGGAGACTGCCTATGTTTATCCAGGTCCTATCCAGTACTTTGGTCCTTCAGAGGTTTGCGATCAAACCACCAAGACCTTGCAGTTGGAACAGGAATAAAGTGATCATTTGATAATGCTATTAAGGTAAGTCTTTTTGCACATGGGCAAACCATCGTTGCAGAAAGACTTACTTTTTGAAGTTGAGGTATGCCAGTAAAGAAGAAACAAACCAACAAGAAACCAACTACCAAGAAGACTTTCTGCCAGAAAAAGAGTGGAAAGGCATCTCCTTGGTGGCTCCGCTATGTATTGTTCAGCTTGATAGGCTTGATAATCGTAGGAGGAGGCTTCTATTGGTTCTTCATCAAACCCTATGCTTATCGTTGGAAACCTTGTTACGGTCGCTTGGCATATGGTGTCTGCATTCCTTGTGAATATGAGGTACATGGCATAGATATTTCACATTATCAAGGACGCATTGACTGGGCAGAGCTCTATAAAAACAAGGACTCTGATTTCCCCTTGAAATTTATCTTCATGAAAGCTACGGAGGGAAGTGATCTTCCTGATGAAACATTTGCACAGAATTTCGATAGTGCAAAGACCTATGGCTTTATTCGTGGAGCCTATCATTTCTTTGTACCTACGTCGGATGCCCGTAGTCAGGCAGATTTCTATATCCGCAATGTGCATCTGAAAGAAGGCGACCTTCCACCAGTGCTTGATGTGGAAACGAAAGTAAAGGATAAATCAGCCCTCCAACGTTCTGTCAAAGCTTGGCTCGATGCCGTGGAGGCTCATTATGGCGTAAAGCCCATCCTCTATACCTCTTATAAATATAAGGAAAGTTATCTGGATAACCCTATCTTCGATGCCTACCCCTATTGGATAGCCCATTATTATGTTGATTCTGTAAAGTATCGTGGGCATTGGGAGTTTTGGCAACACACAGATATAGGTGAAGTGCCTGGCATTGAGGGTGATGTGGACCTCAATGTGTTCAATGGTTCCTTACAGGATCTATCTAAATATACGCTTACTGCAACTGACTGATAATGCGACGTACTCTTCTCTCTGTAGTGATTTCATAAGAGTATTCATCGGCATCTTCTACACCCATATAAACGTCAGGATTCCGATATTCCATCTCACTTATAAACGTTTCTCTTGCTGTGAAATGGTAGGCTGTAATGCCTGTCTCTTCATAAATGCGCTTGATGTTTGTTTCATTCACGCCACCACCTGCCATTAGCTGTATCTTCCCTTCTGCATGGCGTTGCCAAAGTTTCAGTTGTGGGATGCCTTCTTCTGCAGTAGCTCTCCCGCCCGATGTCAGAATACGATGAAATCCCAGTTCTGCCAATTGGTCGATGGCACGAAGAGGGTCTGCACACATGTCGAATGCGCGATGGAAGGTAAGGCTCTTTCCTTGTGCAGCCTCAATGAGCAATCGACAGGAATCCACATCGATGCTTCCGTCTTTGTTCAGACAGCCGAATACCACACCTTCAATGTGCTCCTTGATGGCCTTGATATCTTCCAGCATTGGTGTAAAAACTAATGTTGGACAGAGGAAATCACCACTACGAGGACGGATGATGACATGCAGTTTCATCTGTTTGTCTTTCAGGTAGTTGCTTGCAGAGACGATGGTTCCGAAGGAAGGAGTTGTTCCTCCTTCTGGGATGCCTGCGCAGAGCTCTACTCTTGTGGCTCCGCCTCTTTCTGCCTGTATCACACTGGCCAAGCCATTGGCACAAACTTCAAATTCGAACATAAGGCTATCTATATGAGGTGAGAACAATCATAAAAAACGACAGTCGGTCTATAAGCCGGGTTCTGTTCCCCTTAAATGATAGAAGAGAGCTAAGGGGTGTCTGCCATTTATCTGAGCCAGATGTCACCATCGTGGCTTTAGCGGTCTACCCTCTAGCATCGGACGAGCAGCCCTTATAGCGCCAGTTTACATGACCTTACAACTTCCAAGACGCACAGCCGCAGTGTCACCACTACGCTGGTGGGCTCTTACCCCACCTTCTCACCCTTACCTGCTGGTAGGCAGGCGGTTGTTTTCTTCTACGTTACTCTGCCCTCGCGGACGGCTTCCTATTAAGAAGTGGAATGCTCTGTGTTGCCCGGACTTTCCTCATACGCACAAGGCGCAAGCGACAGGCCGACCAACTGTCGGGTTGCAAAAGTAGTAATATTTTCGCAAATATCAGGTGGATAATGGAAAATAATTATGCCCATGCCTATGAACAATTATGCTCATGGTGATGACTATGCTCAGTCACAACGATGACTTTGCCTAGTCATGCCTGTGACTGACTGCTCTGCCTAACTATCAAAAATTATTTCTGTAACTAACAAAAAATATTTCCCTAACTAACGGTGTAGATTACCGTAACTAACGGAGTAGATTACCGTAACCTATCATTTAGAACACTCGCCTCAGAAAAATGCCAATGAATTTTTGTCAAAAAGACTTCACACTTCACCACGCTTAAATTAGTGTATGATCCTTATATGATAACTGCGGTGAAGTGTGGTGTTGAGACTTCACCACACTTCACACTGTTTTATTTAGAAACCGAATAGGCATAGAATGGAAATAGTTTATTAGAATTATTGAGAAATTGATATTGTTGGCATGAGGCATTTTCTAAATTACAATCCCCAAAGCGGTGAAGTCTGGTGAAGTCTCAACACCACACTTCACCTTAAATAATGAATGAAAACAATAATAAAATAAGCCAGCGGTGAAGTGTGAAGTCTTTTTGACAAAATTCTTACATAAAAACTTCTGCTATGTCATAAATAGTTTGTATTTTTACGCCGATTTTAAAAGGAGAGTCGTATGAAAAGATTCTATTTGTTGCTGTTGGCACTGACAGCCTTAACAACGGCTTATGCTGGACAACCCGATGGCAAGGACTACGCCATTGTGAATATCTCTGTGTGTAACATGCGTCGCACGCCCGACTTTGATGCTGAGATGGTGACGCAGGCGCAGATGGGAATGGTGTGTCGTGTGCTCGATTTCCAGACATGGTACCAGATACAGAGCCCTGATGACTATACGGGATGGACACACCCCAAAGCCCTGCATCGGGTGACTGAAGCAGAGATGCAGGCATGGAATCGTGCAGAGAAGGTGGTGGTCACTGCCTTGACAGGAGTGATTTACGTCAAGCCTAATGTGAAGTCGCAGACCATCAGTGATGTGGTGGCAGGCGATCGCATGCGCTATCTGGGCAAGAAAGGTAAGTTTTATGCGGTGGCTTTGCCCGATGGAAGGCAAGGTTATCTGCTGCGAACAGATGGCAAGCCATTAGATGAATGGCGCAGAGGTTTGAAAAACGATGTGGAAAGCATCTTGGGCACAGCCAAGCAGTTGCTTGGCTTCCCATATCTCTGGGCAGGTACTTCCGTGAAAGGGATGGATTGCAGCGGCTATGTGCGCACCGTTCTTCTGCAACACGATATGATCATCCCACGCGATGCTTCACAACAAGCAGTGACGGGACAACGCATTGAGATTGCAAAGGATTTCAGTAATCTGCAGCCAGGCGACTTGGTATTTTTCGGACGTGTGGCAGATGGCAAGGAGCGGGTAGGCCATGTGGCTTTCTATCTGGGCAACAAGGAGTTCATCCATTGCTTGGGACTGGTGGAGCGCAGCAGTTTTGATCCTGCAGCTCCTAATTATGATGCCTATAACACTGGACGTATGCTCTTCGCTGCGCGTGTGCTGCCTTATATTAATAAGGAAAAGGGACTGAATACTACAGACCAGAACCCGTATTACTCAGCTGATTTCAGGTGAAAGCTGCTGAGTAAGATTAAAAGATTAAAAGATTAAAAACGTAGAAACGGCAAAGATATGCAGAACAGACGGGATTTTATAAAAGCGGGAGCCTTAGCTCTACTTGGCGGAACAGCATTGGGCAGTTGTAAGCCTAAGTTCAATATCACTACCACTGGGGAGAAACCCCACTTGCGGATGCGTTTCTTCCCTTACGAACTGCAGTTGCAACACACCTTTACGGTGGCAACCTACTCTCGCACCACTACGCCCGATGTGCAGGTAGAATTGGAGTATGATGGTGTGATAGGCTATGGCGAAGCCTCCATGCCTCCCTATTTGGGACAGTCGGTAGAGTCGGTGATGGATTTCCTAAGTCGCGTGGACATCGAGCAGTTCGATGATCCATTCCGTATCGAAGACATCATGGCCTATCTGGATACAATAGAACCCAGCAGTAAGTTGCAACTGGGGGCCAAGGACGACAC
>JAGCFP010000064.1 GCA_017650045.1 Bacteroidaceae bacterium
CCCTATTTGGGACAGTCGGTAGAGTCGGTGTTGGATTTCCTAAGTCGCGTGGACATCGAGCAGTTCGATGATCCCTTCCGTATCGAAGACATCATGGCCTATCTGGATACAATAGAACCCAGCAGTAAGTTGCAACTGGGGGCCAAGGACGACACAGCTGCCAAGGCCGCCATCGACATCGCCCTGCACGACCTGGTGGGTAAGCTCCTCGGGGCCCCATGGTATAAGATTTGGGGCTTGAATCCCGATAATACCCCTGACACCACCTTCACTATTGGCATAGACACCCCAGATGTGGTGCGTGAGAAGACCCGCGAGTGTGCCGACCGCTTCAACATCTTGAAGGTGAAGTTGGGTCGCGATGAGCAGAGCGACAAGGAGATGATAGAGACCATACGCTCAGTGACACAGTTGCCCATCGCCATTGATGCCAACCAAGGTTGGAAAGACCGCAACTATGCGCTCGACATGATCCATTGGCTCAAGGAGCAGGGCATCGTGATGATAGAACAACCTATGCCAAAGGAGCAGATAGACGACAATGCTTGGGTGACTGAACATAGTCCGCTGCCAGTCTTTGCTGATGAATCCATGCAGCGACTGGTGGATGTGCCGAAGATGAAAGGCGTATTCCACGGCATCAATATCAAACTGATGAAATGCACGGGTATGCGTGAAGGCTGGAAGATGGCCAACTTAGCACGTGCTCTAGGTATGAGGGTAATGATAGGCTGTATGACAGAGACTTCATGTGCCTGTTCGGCTGCTGCGCAATTATCCCCCTTAGTGGATTTTGCCGATCTTGATGGCAATCTGCTTATCTCCAATGATCGCTTTGAAGGAATGAAGGTTGTGAAAGGAAAGATTACATTGAATGAACTGCCAGGCATAGGAATTCAGCCAATTTAAGACTTTTAACTGACAAAAACATACTTGCGAAATGCAAAAATGGCAGTCGTGCAAGTTAACCCACGTTAAGGTTGTCTGACACTTTGTTAAAAGGCGATAAAAAAACATGACAAATGATAGAAGCGAACATTTTTTGTCGTTATTTTAACATCGAAAAGTTAAACAAACGTGGAATATTAACAAAATAAATAACAAATGAATATGAGACAGACAACTAAAAACATTCTAGGAGTAGCAGCTATTGTAGTGCTTAGCTCTGGAGTTGCAGGTTTGACTACCTACAAGCTGGTTCAGAATAATCAAAGTCGGACTGCTGCCACATTTGAAGAAATCTTTGAGCAGAATACGAATAGCGCACGTCTGACAGCATTCGATAATGCCACCCAGCAGCCTGTCGATCTGACAGCAGCTGCAGAATCCTCTGTACATTCTGTGGTACATATACGTTCACAGCAGAATAGTCGCACACAAACAGTGCAGGATATGCCTGATATCTTCGACTTCTTCTTTGGTGATGGAAGTGGCAGTGGTCGTCAGCGTCAGATTCAGACACAGCCACGCGTGGGCTTTGGCTCTGGTGTGATTATCTCAAAGGATGGTTACATCGTGACCAATAATCACGTAGTGGAGAATGCTGATGAGATTACGGTTAAGTTGAACGATGAACGTGAGTTGATGGGCCGTGTGATTGGTACAGACCCTGATACTGACTTGGCTCTGATTAAAGTAGAGGGTGACGACTTCCCTTCTATTCCTGTGGGCGACTCAGATGCCTTGAAGGTTGGCGAGTGGGTACTGGCAGTTGGTAATCCATTTAATCTGACATCAACGGTAACTGCAGGTATCGTGAGCGCTAAGGCTCGCTCCATCGGAACTACAGCCAGCAACGGACAGGCAGCCAATATCCAGTCGTTCATTCAGACAGATGCAGCCATCAACTCTGGTAACAGTGGTGGTGCGTTGGTGAATGCCCGTGGTGAGCTGGTGGGTATCAATGCCATGCTTTACTCTCCGACAGGTGCTTATTCTGGTTATGGATTTGCCATTCCTACCAGCATCATGACGAAGGTGGTGGCCGACTTGAAGCAGTTTGGCTCTGTACAGCGTGCTTTGTTGGGCATCCGTGGAAACACGTTGGGTACTGAACTTCAGATGGACGAACAGACTCGTGAGGCCATGAAGAAGCGGATGGAAGACCTGGGTGTGAATGAAGGTGTATATGTGGCTGAAGTGGTGGACGATGGCTCTGCTGCTGGTGTGTTGAAGGTGGATGATGTCATCACTGGTATCGATGGCAAGAAGATCCATAACTTCTCTGATTTGCAAGAAGCACTGGCCAAGTATCGTCCTGGTGACAAGGTGAAGGTCACTGTGGTTCGTGAGAAGAGGACACGTGACTTGGATGTGACACTGAAGAATGCCCAGAGTATGACTCAGAGCAACAAGGAAGTGAACTTGGAGAGCTTGGGTGCAGAGGTAGCTCCAGTATCTGATAGCGTGAAGAGACAACTGCGCATCAATGCAGGTCTGGAAGTTACCAGTGTGAAGGAAGGTAAGTTGCAGGAAGCAGGTATCCGTAGAGGCTTTATCATCCTGCGTGCCAATGGTGAAACGATGAATACTGTAAGCGATCTTGAGAATGTGTTGAAGACTGCCAGCCAGTCACCTGACCAGGTTCTGTTTGTCAGTGGTATCTATCCAAGTGGCCGTCGTGCCAACTTTGCAGTGGACTTAAGTCAAGACTGATTCCGTAGGGATAAATATTGGAATTGAGGAGAAGATGGCTACAGGTAGTCATCTTCTCTTTGTCGTTCTTAGCTTTTGGCATAAATTTTGTTGAATCAATAATCTGCCATTTTAATTTGGAAAATGGAATTAATGTCGTAACTTTGCACCCAAATTGCATTAAAAAGAATGAGACAATTAAAGATTACAAAAAGCATCACCAACCGCGAAAGCGCGTCACTGGACAAGTATCTGCAGGAGATAGGTCGTGAGGACTTAATTACAGTAGAAGAAGAGGTGGAATTAGCTCAGCGAATCCGTAAGGGAGATCGTGAAGCTTTGGAAAAACTCACACGTGCCAACTTGCGTTTCGTTGTTTCTGTGGCGAAGCAATATCAAAATCAGGGATTGACATTGCCCGACTTGATTAATGAGGGAAACTTAGGTCTGATAAAAGCTGCGGAGAAATTTGACGAAACCCGTGGTTTCAAGTTTATCAGTTATGCCGTATGGTGGATCCGTCAGAGCATTCTTCAGGCTTTGGCAGAGCAGTCACGTATTGTCCGTTTGCCATTAAACCAAGTGGGTTCGCTGAATAAGATCAGTAAGGCGCTTTCTAAGTTCGAACAGGAGAATGAGCGTCGTCCTTCTGCAGAAGAACTGGCTGAAGTGCTCGATGTGCCTGTAGATAAGGTATCTGATACTTTGAAGGTTTCAGGCAGACACATCTCCGTGGATGCCCCATTTGTTGATGGTGAAGACAACAGCCTTTTGGACGTACTGCCAAATGATGACTCTCCAATGGCCGACAAGGAGTTGGTGGATGAGTCTTTGGCTCGTGAAATCGACCGTGCATTGACTACGCTCTCTTCTCGCGAAAGTGAAATCATTAAGAAATTCTTTGGTATCGGTGGTCAGGAAATGACACTCGAAGAGATTGGTGATGAATTTGGTCTCACCCGTGAGCGTGTACGCCAGATTAAGGAAAAGGCTATCCGTCGTCTTCGTCAGAATAGTCGCAGTAAGTTGCTGAAAAGTTATCTTGGCTGATGATGAAGAAGGGCTTATACATATTGATGGCTTTGATGGTGCTGGTGGTATGCTCCTCTGCTACCTTAAAAAAGGGTGACAAGAAGCAGAAGGATGTTGCTGAGTATGCAGAGGTCTATGGTTTCGGCTTTGCTGCTTCTTTTATAGACACTCTGGCTTTTTATACCGACATACAGCCTCTGGACAGTGCCAAGATATTGGACAAGAAGTTTCTCGATCAGCGTTATCAGTATTCATATCAGTTGAAGGACTATCTGGAAAGTAAGCTGGACAAGCAGAACTACGTATGTATGATTTTTTTCAATAAAGACAGGAAGAAACTCCAGAAGGAATTTGACAAATTGTTGGCTAAGTATCAGAAGTCGGGTGTAGGTATGCGCCCCATAACTGTCAGCGATTTTAAGTTCCGTCAGCCAGAATAGCCTATGACACTCAGAAAAGCCATATATATCCTAACCACTTTGTTTGTAGTGGTGGCGCTTTCAGGATGTGGGGGGCATCGCGACGAGCCAGACCCCAAGCCAAACCCTTGGATTGGCTCACATACTGTATTGGTATATATAGCAGCTGATAACACATTGAACGGCTTCAATAAGAGTGATTATACTGAGATTAAAACGGGTTTTGCGGATAAAAGTATAGATGTCTCCAAGAGTAATCTGCTGGTATATGTAGATGATTATTCTAATAATCCTACGATTTATCATTTGACGAGAGATGCAGCAGGGACGGTGACTGACGAGGTATTATACGAATATCCGACAGATAAAGACTCGGCTTCCCCATCCACGATAAAAGATGTCATTACCAGGGTAAAGGCGGGCTATCCGGCAGAAAAGTATAGCTTCATCTATTGGTCACATGGCGACGGATGGGTCAACTATCCATTACCGACCAAGTCGTTACAGCCAATGGCAGGTACGGAACTGAGATGGATGGGCGCTGACAATAATCCCGTTGATAGCAGAACAGATATCCCAGAGCTGGATGAAGCGTTGTCATCTTTTGGCAGCAAATTGGACTTCCTGATGTTTGATGCCTGCTTTATGCTTTCTACAGAAACGGCATACCAACTCCGCAACAGGGCTGAATATGTGATAGGTTCTCCTACTGAGATCCCTGGTCCTGGTGCACCTTATAACGCCATCGTACCAAAAATGTTCGGCAGCAATGCGGCTGCTAACATCGTGAAAAGCTACTATGACTATTATGCTTCTCTCTACGATGAGGCGGTAAGAACTACCAATGCCAATTGGACTGGTGGCGTTTCTGTCGGTTACGTGAAGACCTCTGCGATGGAGAGCATGGCGCAGGCAACTAAGAAGGCTCTGGCCAATCATCCGTCGGTAGACCTCGAAGCGCTGAAGAGCAATGTATTCAATTACGATAAGCGTAGTGTGACGAGTTCCTCCTACATTGGCTATTATGATCTGTATGAAGTCATGGAGAACCTGCTTCCTGCTGCGGATTTCACCGCTTGGAAGTCTGCCTTCAGCGCAGTTGTTTTAGATTTCAAGACCACGCCAAAGAACTATTCCGCCTTTGCGGGGCTCTTCTCTATGGAGGGCGCCAAGGGGCTTTCTGTTTACCTCCCCTTTACAGAAGATGCATCCTCTGGGATGGATAAAGAATACCAGCAGACTGCCTGGTATAAGGACGCTGGCCTTAGCCAACTGGGCTGGTAAGCCTCATTCGTGGTGGTAGGGACTGCCCGCCAGAATAGACATGCCCCGATAGAGCTGCTCCACAAAAATCAATCTGACCATCTGATGTGAGAATGTCATGCGTGAGAGTGACATCTTCTCTGTGGCTGCCTGGTAAACCTTCTGGGAAAACCCGTAGGGACCCCCTATGACGAATACCAACCTCTTACTCAGCGTGTTCATCTTATGCCGCAGGTATTGGGAGAATTCTACCGAGCGCATCTCCTTGCCCCCCTCATCCAGCAGCACCACATGGTCTCCCGGCTGCAGCGCTTTCAGAATCAGTTCGCCCTCCTTCTCCTTCTGTTGCTCCTCGCTAAGATTCTTATTGTTCTTAAGGTCGGGAATCACCTCCACCTCGAAGCTCAGGTAGTGCTTCGTGCGCTCCACGTAATCCTCCATCAGGGCCATCAGGTGCTTGTCCACCGTTTTACCCACCAGCAAAAGTGTAGTTTTCATAAGCTTTGCTAAATTACGTTTCAAAGATACTACATTCCCGTGAATTATAAATGCTTTTACCTATCTTTGTTGAGGTTGTACCGCCAAAAAGTGGCTTAACTTTTTTTATCAGAAATGCTTGCAGCATTTGGGTAGGGGCAACGTCTAATTAACAGAATGAGGTGAAAGATATTTCGGAAGTAAGCAGTGTGCAGATTGGAAAATGAGGAGAAGTTGATAGCTGGGTGTCGGGCAGGAGATGATGCTGCCCGAGAGTTGCTCTATAGGCGCTATTCCAAGCAGCTGATGGCCGTCTGCTACCGCTATACCGGCAGTATGGACGATGCGCTGGATGTGCTGCATGATGGCTTCATCAAGATTTTCACACACTTCACGTTCAGGGGCGAAAGCGCTCTGGCTACCTGGCTCACCAAGGTAATGATTTCCGAGGCGGTGAATTATCTTCGGAAGAAACACCGCTTCATTTCTCTGTTTGGAGAGGTGGACGATGGACTGGAGGAGGTGCCCGATGATGACAATGACATTGTCTTTGCAGGTAGCAGACTGACGGAGCAGGAGCTGCTCCAACTGGTGGCAGAGTTGCCCGAAGGCTGTCGCACGGTGTTCAACCTCTTTGTCATCGATGGAAAGACACATCGGGAGATAGCAGAGATGCTGCACATCAAGGAGCATAGCTCCACCTCGCAGTACCACCGCGCCAGGAAGATATTGAAAGATAAAATTAAAGCATACGAGTCAAATGAAGCGAATGGATGATTTCTCAAGCTTGTTTCATGACAAGCTGCAAAAGGCAGAGATGAATGTCCCTGCCGATGCTTGGAGTGGGTTACTCAGTGACCTGCATGTGGCAGAAGCTGCTGAGCGACCGGCTTTCTACATAGGTCGTGCATGGTGGGCAGCGGCTGCCTCAGTGGCTGTATTGCTGGGCGTGGCTGTCTGGATGTGGCAAGGTGTAGAGCCCAGTCAGGAGGTGGCTCCCTTGGCACAAATACCTACGTCCGTCGCTCCGGCGCCAGTGGCATTACCCGATGTGCAGCCTGTCCAGGCCGAGGCTTCGCGAAGCAGCGCCCGCTCATTGCCGGTGATATGGATTCCAGATGCCTATAATGTTACCTATGATGAGGCAGACGATGAGGAAATGGTAGAGGTGACGGTCACCATTCAGACGCAGGTCTTTGGCACCCGACAGCCAGCTACTGGCGATGGTTTTGCTGCGGCCAGTCATGAGACAGCGCCTACCAATGATTCGTCTGCACCCACTTCAGATCCCACATCCGCCACTCCGCATCTTCGCTCATGGAAGCTGGCACTGGCGGCAGGTAGTGCTTGGCCCAGCGGGAATCATCAGGCGCCACTGACGGTAGGTCTCATGCTGCAGAAGGAGCTCAGTCCGTCATTGGCTGTGGAGACCGGACTGCGCTTCACGCACTACCCCGAGAAAGGCGGCGCTGATGTGCAGACATTGAGTTTGCCCGTACAGTTGGACATCACTTTAGCAAAGGCCGAGAAAACCAAAGTCTATGCCGTGGTCGGCGGGGCGGTTGAGAAGACCCTCGGACACGATTTCAAGGAAGATCCCCTGCAGCTCTCCGCACGCGGCGGGGTAGGTGTGGAGTATAAGCTGTCAGACCGCCTGGCACTTTATGCCGAGCCCGCGGTTACTTACAGACTCACTGACGGATGCCAATCGGCCTATCTGCATACCGCCCATCGGGCAGGGGTGGAACTCACAGGTGGTTTGCGCATGTCATTCTAAACATCCATGACCAGCATGCGGCGCTTTGGCATATTCCTCACGTTCTTCCTGTTGCTTGTGGCTCAGCAGCTGCAGGGGCAAGGGATTGACACCCTGCGCGTGCAGGGTAGGGAGGTGCCCGATGCCCTTCCCAAGGCCAGGGAAGCCCTCACGGCTCCCAACATCCAGCTGCGCATGCAGGTTGATAAACCGTGGCTGGAGGCCAACGATTCCATGCCCTCTATCTTTGGGAAGCATGAGGCTGCCCCTGCCTCGAAACAGGCGCGCTACACCCTGCACCCCTATAACACCACCACGCCCTACGACTGGGACCCCGTCTATAATCGGAAGATAGCCATACATGCCGACACCTGGCGCGGCACCTATTGGAGGATGCTCGGCGTCTCTGACGTGAAGGGCATGACGAATAGCGGCCACATCAAGCTGCCGACGGATGACGAGCCCCTCATCCGCTTCGAGAACGGCATGCTGGTGGGCGATTATGCCACCCTGCTCACCCAGTATTTCACCCGCGAGTTCTGGCGTTTCCAGCACAAGCGCAATCAGAAAAAGACGAAAGAAGTCTTGCAGCAATACGACAAAGTAGAGGCGATGCCTTAGAAATCCCACAAATCCTTTCAGCATTTCATAGATTTTTTGTAGCTTTACGCCAAATTTGTAGAGCTTATGAATAGAATCAGTTCCTTGTTCGGAATCAGCCTGCCCATCATTCAGGGCGGGATGGCCTGGTGCAGCGGATGGCGACTGGCATCGGCCGTGAGTGAGAATGGCGGCCTCGGACTGCTCAGCGCCGGGAGCATGACGCCCGACCTGCTGCGCGAGCACATACAGAAGTGCCGCGCCGCCACCACCAAACCCTTCGGCGTGAACGTGCCGCTGATGAACCCTGCCTCGGCAGAATATATGAACGTGATTGCCGATGAGGGCGTGAAGATAGTCTTCACCTCGGCGGGCAGCCCCAAGAAGTGGACCGCCTGGCTGCATGAGCGCGGCATACTGGTGGCCCACGTGGTGTCTTCCAGCAAGTTTGCCGCCAAGTGCGAGGAGGCTGGGGTAGATGCCGTGGTGGCCGAGGGTACCGAGGCCGGCGGGCATAACGGTCGTGAAGAGACCACCACCCTCTGCCTGATCCCTGCGGTGCGGCGCGCCACCTCCCTGCCGCTGATAGCCGCCGGAGGCATCGCCACCGGTGAGGCCATGCTGGCCGTCGAGGCTCTGGGCGCCGAGGCCGTGCAGATAGGCACCCGCTTCGCCCTGACCGCAGAGAGCTCTGCCCACGAGGATTTCAAGCGCCTCTGCCTCAGTCTGGAGGAGGGCGACACGCTGCTCACCCTGAAGAAACTCTCGCCCACACGCCTGGTGAAGAACGCCCTGCGCACCGAGATAGAGCAGGCCGAAGAGCGCGGCGCCACTAAGGAAGACCTGCTGCAGCTGCTGGGGGCCGGACGCGCCCGCCGCGGCATGCTGGAGGGCGACCTGGAGCAGGGCGAGCTGGAGATAGGACAGATAGCCGCGCTGCTTAAGGGCAAGCCCATACAGACCGTGAGTGAGGTGATGGCCGAGATAGTGGCCGAGTATAAGCAGACCAAGGTGCGCCTCTTGGGATAAGCATTCAGGAAAACCGTAACTTAAATATTTTAAAGCAATGAAGAGAATGATTTTCGCAGCCCTCGCAGCGGCTGCTTTGCTCGCCTCTTGCGGAGAAGACAAGGGGACGAAGATTTTCAACGGCCGGGACTTCACCGGATGGGTGGCCTATACAGACCCCTCCAGCGACGTGCCTGCCAGCCAGGTGTTCACCATCTCTGACGGTGTGATACACGTGCAGGGCACCCCTTGGGGATACCTCCGCACTACCAAGAAGTATGCAGACTATGTGGCCTCTGTGGAGTATCGCTGGGCCGACGGTCAGGGCAGCAACAGCGGATTCTTCCAGCGCATTCAGGAGGGTGATGCCATGTGGCCGGGCATGATAGAGTGCCAGGTGAAGATAGGCACCGTGGGCGACCTGGGTGGCACCGTCATCCGTGAGCCGGGACAGACTGCCGCCTTCAAGCCGCGCCTGCAGCAAGAGGGGCTGGAGAAGCCTGTGGATGAGTGGAACCAGCTGGTGGTATCGTGCATAGGCAGCCACGTCACCGTGACCCTGAACGGCGTGGTGGTGAATGAGATAGAGACCCCCCTCACAGAGGGATTCATCGCCCTGCAGAGCGAGGGCGGTCCGCTGGAGTTCCGCAACGTTTATGTGAAGGAGCTGAAGCCTGCCACCGGCGCCCCTGTGTCGGAGCTGGTATTCAAGCCCACACCGCTCTTCAACGGTGAGAGCCTGCGCGGATGGGTGCCCTTCGTAGATCCTGCCAGCGATGTGAAGGCAGAGGATGTGTTCTTCGTGAAGGATGGCGTGATCAACGTCTCTGGTCAGCCTTTCGGCTACCTGCGCAGCCGCTTCCAGTATGGCGACTACCGCCTGCATGCTGAATGGCGATGGGTGGGCGAGCCTTCTAACAGCGGACTCTTCCAGCGCATTCAGGAGGGTGACCACCTGTGGCCTGTGGGCATGGAGGCCAACCTGATGAACGGCGGACTGGGTCTCATCGTGGGCCTGAACGGCTATCAGGTGGAGGGCGCACGCCAGGCGGGCGAGTTTGCCATCAAGCCTGCCACCGGCAATGCCCAGGAGAAACCTGTGGGCGAGTGGAACGAGGCCGAGATAGAGTGCATAGGCCGACACATGAAGGTGTATATCAACGGCGTGCTGCAGAACGAGGCCGATGGCCAGTTCGACCGTGGCTTCATCGCCCTGCAGAGTGAGGGCGGACCGCTGCAGTTCCGTAACATCACCGTCACTGAGATTCGCTGAGGATAGAAATTAGCGTAAAAAAGAAAGAGGAGTTCCTGCAGGAACTCCTCTTTCTTTTTTACGCTAATTTCTATCCTCAGCGAATCTCAGTGACGGTGATGTTACGGAA
>JAGCFP010000065.1 GCA_017650045.1 Bacteroidaceae bacterium
GCCGCCTCAAGGCTGGAAATGCTATCTGAATGGTGGACGTGTGGAGACGGAGCGTGAACTTTTCTCTTGGGTTCTTGAAGGTCAGGAGCGCGGTGCTGGTGAAATCCTTTTCACAAGTATGGATCATGACGGTGTGCGTCATGGATATGCCAATGAAGCATTGAGTCGGATGGCCGACTTGCTCTCAATTCCTGTCATTGCCAGTGGTGGTGCAGGTACTATGGAACATTTCAAGGATGCTTTTCTTATAGGAAAAGCAGATGCTGCGTTAGCTGCAGGTGTTTTTCACTTCGGAGATATTAAAATTCCCGAATTAAAATCTTATCTTTGCAGCCAAGGAATAGCGATTAGAGTATAAACATATAAGAAGATGCTTGATTTTGACAAAATGAATGGCTTGGTTCCTGCGATTATTCAGGATGCAGACACCCGCAAGGTGCTGATGCTGGGGTTTATGAACCAAGAGGCTTATAACAAGACTTTAGAAACAGGACTAGTGACATTTTATAGTCGTACTCGTCAGAAACTATGGACAAAAGGAGAGGAGAGTGGCCATTTCCTTCATTTAGTTTCTATGGCAGAGGATTGTGACCACGATACACTTTTGGTGCAGGCGCATCCAGAAGGACCTACTTGTCACTTAGGAACAGATACATGTTGGGCAGAGAAGAATGAGGAGCCAGTAATGTTCCTTAAGGAATTGCAGGCTTTTATTACCCGTCGTTTTGAGGAAATGCCCGAAGGTTCTTATACGACCAGTCTTTTCCAAAGCGGTGTGAATAAAATTGCTCAGAAGGTTGGAGAAGAGGCCGTAGAAACAGTGGTAGAAGCTTGTAACGGAACAGATGATCGTTTGATCTATGAAGGGGCTGACTTGCTTTATCACCTCATCGTATTGCTTACTAGCAAAGGATATGGTATAGAAGATTTAGCCAATGAGCTTCAGGAACGTCATAAGCCGAATTGGAAAAAACATTAAGTCTGGAGATTGGAGCCGATATTGAAATATAGTGATGTCCGCATTTCTCAGCAGGAGGTTGATGTCCTTGAGGAAGTGAATCTGGAACTCTCTGGTGGAGAGTTTGTGTACCTTATCGGTAAGGTGGGGTCTGGAAAATCCACTTTCTTGAAGACTATTTATGGAGAAGTCCCTGTGGTTGATGGTCGGGCAGAAGTGTTGGGCTTTAATCTCAGAAGACTGAAACAGCGGGATATTCCAAAGTTGCGAAGGAAACTGGGTATCGTCTTTCAGGATTTCCGTTTGCTGACTGATCGTTCTGCGCACGATAATTTAGAGTTTGTGCTTCGTGCCACAGGATGGAGGAATAAACGGGAGATAGAACAACGCATCAATGAGGTGCTGACCCTTGTAGGAATGCAACATAAAGGCTATAAGTTGCCCAACGAACTTTCCGGAGGTGAACAGCAGCGTGTGGTCATTGCCCGTGCAGTGCTGAATCATCCGAAAATCATCTTGGCAGATGAACCTACGGGCAACCTTGATGTTGAAACTGGTTTCCAGATTGCAGATTTGTTGCATCGCATCTGTCGAGAGCAGGGCACATTGGTGATTATGTCCACACATAATATGCAACTGCTTCAGGAATATCCAGGAAAGGTGCTGCGGGTGGAAAACCACCATATGAATAGAGAAAATGAGAATGAAATATAAACTATTAAATACATTAGACAAATGAAGGTATTAAAGTTTGGAGGTACTTCTGTAGGTTCTGCCAGTCGAATGAAAAGCGTGGCAAAGTTGATTACCGATGGTGAGAAGAAAATCGTAGTGCTTTCTGCTATGTCAGGCACTACCAATACATTGGTGGAGATTTCCGACTATCTGTACAAGAAGAATCCGGAAGGTGCCAATGAAGTAATTAACAAGTTGGAAAACAAATATCGCCAACACATCAATGAACTCTATACATCTGCTGAGTTTAAGGCTAAGGGTAGGGAACTAATCAAGAGCCATTTCGATTATATCCGCTCTCTTACTAAAGACCTGTTTACTTTCTACGAGGAAAGAGTCATTTTATCTCAAGGTGAATTGATTTCAACAGGAATGATGAACTACTACTTGCAGGAGCAGGGTGTGAAGTCTATATTACTTCCTGCTTTAGAGTTCATGCGCACGGATAAGAATGCAGAGCCTGATCCTGTTTATATCAAGGAGAAGCTTATGACGCAATTGGATTTATATCCAGATGCCGACTTGTATATCACTCAGGGCTTTATTTGCCGTAATGCTTATGGTGAGGTTGATAATCTGCAGCGTGGTGGAAGTGACTATACTGCTTCCCTGATTGGTGCTGCCATTGATGCCGAAGAAATTCAGATTTGGACAGATATAGATGGTATGCACAATAATGATCCGCGTGTGGTGGATAAGACTGAGGCTGTTAGAAACCTGCACTTTGAGGAAGCTGCAGAGTTGGCTTATTTCGGAGCCAAGATCCTGCATCCAACCTGCATCCAACCTGCTAAGTATGCAAATATTCCAGTACGCTTACTTAATACGATGGATCCCGCTGCCCCAGGAACCTTGATTTCAAACGATACGGAGAAAGATAAAATTAAGGCCGTGGCAGCCAAGGATAATATCACAGCCATTAAGATTAAGAGCGGACGAATGCTGTTGGCCTACGGTTTCTTGCGTAAAGTGTTTGAAATCTTTGAGAGTTACCAGACAAGTATCGATATGATCTGTACGTCAGAGGTGGGTGTCTCTGTTACGGTGGATAATATCAAACATCTCAATGAGATTCTGGATGACTTGAAGAAGTACGGAACAGTAACCGTTGATAAGGACATGTGTATCATCTGTATCGTAGGTGATTTGGAATGGGAGAATGTAGGCTTTGAGCAGTTGGCTCTTGATGCCCTTCATGATATTCCTGTGCGCATGATCTCTTATGGAGGAAGTAATTATAATATCTCATTCTTGGTTAAGGCTGAAGATAAAAAAAGAGCCTTACAACAACTCAGTGACAAACTATTTAACGGGAAATAATAATAATATATACTGCAATACAAAGCAATGAAAACTACATTACCTCTGGAACGGTTTAAGCAATTACGTACTCCGTTCTATTATTACGACACACGGATACTTCGTGAAACATTGAAAGTCATCAGTGATGAGATGCGTGCCTTAGGGAATTGCGAAGTACATTATGCTGTGAAGGCCAATGCAAACCCGAAGTTACTGCCTATCATCAGTAGCTATGGTTTGGGAGCCGACTGTGTGAGCGGAGGTGAGATAGAAGCTGCTTTGAAGTCAGGTTTTCCTGCAGATAAAATTGTGTTTGCTGGGGTTGGAAAAGCAGATTGGGAAATAAACCTGGCATTGGACAATGATATCTTTTGTTTCAATGTAGAGTCAGTTCCTGAACTGGAGATCATCAATGAACTGGCTGCATCTAAAGGAAAGACGGCCTCTGTAGCTTTCCGAATCAATCCTGATGTTGGTGCCCATACGCATGCAAATATTACCACAGGATTGGCTGAGAACAAGTTTGGTATCAATATGGATGATATGGAAGGCATCATCGCACGGGCGATGGCGTTGGATCATGTTCATTTTGTTGGTTTGCATTTCCATATAGGTTCGCAGATACTCGACCTTGATGCAGATTTCCTGCCATTGTGTGAGCGTATAAATGCTTTACAAGATCAGTTGGAAAGTCGTGGAGTTCGTGTAGAGAATATCAATGTAGGTGGCGGATTGGGTGTCGATTACGATCATCCAGAACAGCATCTTATACCTGATTTTAAAGCCTATATGAGTATGTTTGCTAAGCATTTGCAACTACGTCCTTGGCAGACGCTTCATTTTGAGCCAGGACGCTCGATAGTTGCACAGTGTGGTTCACTCATCAGTCGTGTGCTTTATGTGAAGCAGAGTGCAAATAAACAGTTTGCCATTATCGATGCGGGAATGACAGAGCTTATTCGTCCGGCTTTATATCAAGCTCACCATTTTATTGAGAACCTGACTAGTAATGAAGAAACAGAAATATATGACGTTGTAGGTCCCATTTGTGAGTCGAGCGACTTGTTTGGTAGAGACGAGCGTTTGCCACGTGTACGGAGAGGAGATCTTATAGCTTTGCGCTCTTCAGGAGCATATGGGGAGGCCATGGCTTCTACCTACAATTGTCGTGCTTTACCAAAGAGTTATATTTTGGAGGATTTGATTTGAAAAAACAATGGCTTTGGATGACATTGCTCATTTATGCCATGTTGATGGCAGGGTGTAGCAGTCGTGTAAAGAAGATCGAAGAAACGTTTGAGCGACTGGCCGACGAGTTCATCGAAGAACCCGAAGTAGAAGAACCTGAAGAAATTGTGGAAGAAGAGCCTGAACCTGTAGTAAAGGATGCTAATTTCGATGATTTTCTCTATTCTTTTGCTTCTGATCAGTCTTTTCGTCTTAAGCGTACCAAATTGCCATTGCCTTGTTATAAATACAACGAGTCTCTGAGACTTGATGAAAATGAGTGGGGTGAAAAGGATCTATTTAATGAAGGTGACACCTTTACGCAGATTTATGATAAAGAGGATGATCTGGAATTAGACTCTGATACTACGCTCAATTCCATTCAGTTTGAATGGATCACGCTTTCTTCTATGGAGGTGGAGAAATATTATTTTGAGCGTCTGAATGGTATCTGGATGCTGGAAGCCTTGAATATTAGAGGAATAGATGAAAACGACAATTACGATTTTGTACATTTCTACCAACAGTTTGCCAATGATTCTACGTTCCAACAACAGCATGTACATGATCCTTTAACTTACATTACGGTGGATCCTGAGAATGAGTTTACCATTGTTGAGTCGTTCATTGATGCAGATCAATGGTTGGCTTTCCGTCCTGATATTCCCACAGTGCGTTTGTCGAATATATACTATGGACAACAGAATTCGAATACATCTGTAAGAAAAATATTAAGATTTACCAATCTTGAGGACGGATTCTCCAGTGTGCTTTACTTCCGTAAAGTACGTGATGATTGGGAGCTTTATAAATTTGAAGATACCAGTGTTTAGCTATGAAAAACTATAGTTTAAAAATGCATAATACCTTTGGTATTGAGGCAGTAGCTGATGAGTTTTTGGAATATCACAGTGAAGAGGAGCTGCTGCAGTTTATTAAAGATGGGCGTCTAAAAGGCAGGTTGTTGCACATAGGGGCAGGTAGTAATCTGCTGTTCGTTAATCCTATTTTTCATGGCACTGTGCTTCATTCCCTCATTAAAGGCATAGAGGTTATCTGTGAGGATGAAGATCATGTTTGGGTAAGAGTTGGGGCTGGTGAAGTATGGGATGATTTCGTGGCATACTGTGTCGAACATCAATGGTATGGTGCAGAAAACCTTTCACTGGTTCCTGGTGAGGTAGGAGCTGCTGCTGTCCAGAATATAGGTGCTTATGGAGTAGAGGTGAAAGATTTGATAACGGTTGTCGAGACGCTTGGATTGGATGGAGAGCATCGCGATTTTCAAGTGTCAGAGTGTAAATATGCTTATCGTGACAGTATCTTCAAGCGTCCTGATATGAAGCATCTGTTTGTTACCCATGTCCAACTTTGTCTTAGTAAGAAAGAACAATATCATACAGAATACGGCTCTATTAAGAACGAAATTAGTAAGTTAGATACTCTGAATATTAGTGAGTTGCGCAATATAATTATAGCTATACGACAGAGTAAGTTGCCCGATCCTTTGATATTAGGGAATGCTGGTAGTTTCTTTAAGAACCCAGTTGTTAGTCGTTCTAAATTCGAGGAGCTTAACACTCAATATGAGCATATGCCTTATTATGAGATAGACGAAGAGCACTTTAAGATTCCTGCCGGTTGGCTTATAGAGCAGACCGGATGGAAAGGACGTGCACTTGGCCCTGCTGCCGTGCATGATAAGCAAGCTTTGGTTTTGGTTAATCTGGGGGGAGCTACGGGAGCTGAAATTGTGGCTCTGAGCGATACGGTTCGTCGTGCAGTGTACGATAAATTTGGAATTGAAATTTCACCAGAAGTGAACTTTATCTCATGAAACTGACATTCTTAGGAACCGGAACTTCTACAGGAGTACCTGTCATTGGATGTACCTGTCCAGTGTGTACTTCTGATAATCCACGCAACAAACGTTTTAGGACTTCAGCATTGCTGCATACGGATGATGGTATGAACATCCTCATTGATTGCGGTCCTGATTTTCGCGAACAGGCGCTTCGCCTTCCTGTCTTTGAACAGATTCATGGGGTGTTGCTTACGCATGAGCATTATGATCATGTGGGAGGTATAGACGATTTGCGGCCTTATGGACGTTTTGGGGATATCCCTTTATTCTGTCAATCAGATGTGGCAGATGCTCTGAGGGTGCGTATGCCCTATGCGTTGGTAAGTCATGTCTATCCGGGGCGTCCACGTATTTATTTGGAAGAGATAGAGGCGGGACACTCCTTTTTGATAGGTAAAAATGAAATAAAGCCAATACGTGTCATGCATGGCTCACTTCCCATATTAGGTTTTGTGATTGGAGGCCGTTTAGGTTATGCGACAGATTTATTGACGATGCCCGAAGAATCTTACGAAGCGTTACGTGGGGTAGATGTGCTCATAATAAATGCGTTGCGCCCTCTGGAGCATCCTACGCATCAGTCCGTAGCTCAAGCGATAGAAACTGCTCGTAAGATAGGGGCACAACGCACTTACTTTGTACACATGAGTCATAGCATAGGCCTGCATGATGAAGCCTGTTCTAAATTACCTGAAGGCATGAGCTTCGCATACGATGGCCTAGAAGTGTATTTTTAGAACGGAAGATCATCCTTCTCGTCACCTTGTATAAATTGAGCACTGGCAATTTGGTCAGCTGGAGGGAAAGGAACATCTGCGCCTGGTGCTGTCTGTGGGTTTGTCGCTTGTTGTGCGTTCACTCTTTCAACCTTCCATGCGCGGATGGAGTTGAACCAACGGTCTTGCCACTGTCGTGCATCAATGTCGAATGAAACGGTCAGCTCTTCGCCTAATTGAATGGCAAACTGACTGATACGGTCGGCTCCAAATACCTCAAAGCACATCTTTTTAGGAAATTGGCTGTGGTCTTCTATCACATATTCTTGAACTTTCCATTCGTTGCCTGTAGATTTGCTTACACCCCCACGTTCTTGTCCTACGTGGATAATCTTTCCTGTAAATTCCATACTCTATATTATTAATTGTAAAACTGACGCGAAGTTACATCTTTTTATGATATTACAATGTATTTTCGCACAAATAATTTTGGAGTAGACAATAGTTTTTGTAATTTTGTTGTTTGTAAAAGAAAATAACAATTAAAAATAAAATACCTATGAAATTCGTTGTATCAAGCACCGCTTTATCATCCCATTTACAGGCTATCAGCCGAGTGATTAACAGTAAGAATGCGATCCCTATTTTCGATTGCTTTCTTTTTAGTGTAAAGTCTGATAAACTTTATGTGACAGCTTCAGATAGTGAAACTACGCTGACCACTTCCATGGATATTCTTGAGAATGATGTGGAAGGTGATTTCGCTATTTTAGCTCGTACGTTGCTGGAAGCCTTGCGTGTGGGGTCTGACCAACCACTGACTTTCGACGTGAATATGGAAACCCTGAGCATCACTGTAAGTTACCAGAACGGTAGCTATAGTTTGATGGGTCAGGCCGCAGACATCTATCCTACAACTCCGAAGTTGGGGGACAATGCTGTGAAAATAACGATGGAAAGCGATGTGCTGCTGAACGGAATCGGCTGTACACTTTTTGCAACGGCTAATGATGAATTGCGTCCAGTAATGAATGGCGTGTTCTTCGACATGACTACCGAAGACGTGACTTTTGTTGCTAGTGATGGCCATAAACTGGTGCGTTGCCGTACAACTAAGGCAAAGGGCGACCAGAAAGCATCCTTTATCTTGCCAAAGAAACCAGCTGGTTTGTTGAAGAATCTGGCTCCAAAAGAGACCAGTGTGATAACGATTGAGTTCGATAATCGCAATGCTGTGATCGAACTGGATGAGTATAGAATGGTATGCCGCCTGATTGAAGGACGCTTCCCTAATTATGCTTCTGTCATTCCTCAGAACAACCCCTATAAGATGACCATTGATCGCGCCTCATTGCTCAATGCTTTGCGTCGTGTTTCTATTTTCTCTTCACAGGCAAGTAATCTGATTAAGCTGAACTTGACCACTAATGAATTGCTTATTTCGGCCCAAGACATTGATTTCTCAACTTCTGCCAAAGAAACAATGACATGCCAATATGAGGGAGAGGAGATGAGCATTGGTTTCAAGTCTGTATTCTTGATTGATATCTTGAATAACATCAGTGCTGATGAGATTTCCTTTGAACTGGCAGATCCTTCAAGAGCAGGAGTCATTGTTCCTGTGCTTCAGGAAGAGGGAGAAGATCTTCTGATGTTGCTCATGCCGATGATGCTTAATGACTGATAAGACATGGAACTGAAACTCAAGAAGCCTTTAGTCTTTTTCGATCTGGAAACTACAGGGACAGACATTGTGCATGATAGAATCGTGGAAATCTGTATCCTGAAGGTCTGGCCCAATGGAAACGAGGATGCCAAAACGCTTCGGATTAACCCAGAAATGCACATTCCTGAAGTTGCTTCCGCAGTGCACCATATTATGGATGAGGATGTGAAGGATTGTCCAACATTTAAGCAGTGTGCTTCTGAAATTGCTGACATGCTGAAAGGTTCAGATTTGGCTGGATTTAACTCTAACCGATTCGACATCCCTCTTTTGGCCGAAGAATTCCTGCGTGCTGGTGTAGATATAGACTTGAAGAATCGTAAGTTCATAGATGTTCAAGTGATCTTCCACAAAAAAGAGCAACGCACCTTGTCAGCGGCTTATAGATTTTATTGTGACAAGGATTTGGGCGACGTGGCACACTCTGCTTTGGGAGATACCAGAGCCACTTATGAAGTATTGAAAGCGCAGTTGGATAGATATGCCGATGATCCAGATTTAGAGAATGACGTTGAGAAACTATCAAAGTATAGCAGTTTCAGTCGGAATGTGGACTTTGCGGGTCGTATCGTTTATAATGAAAGTGGGGTAGAAGTATTCAACTTCGGTAAATACAAAGGAGTACCGGTAGCTGAGGTGTTCAAACGTGATCCTGGTTATTATAGTTGGATAGAAAGTAGTGACTTTTCTCTGGATACTAAAGCAACGCTTACCAAACTTCGATTGCGTGAAATGACGAAATAAAGGGGAATGCTGCAATCTCTCTACATAAAGGATTATGCACTCATTCATCAGTTGCAGATAAGCTTTGAGAAAGGCTTTTCTGTCATTACTGGTGAGACGGGTGCAGGTAAATCTATCATGTTGGGTGCCATTGGTTTGCTTTTAGGTCAGCGAGCCGATGTAAAGACCATCCGTAAGGGAGCTCCCAAATGTATTATAGAGGCCCGTTTCTTGTTGGAAGAAGGACGGTTAGATTCTTTTTTTGACGAGAATGAATTGGAGTACGATGCAGAATGCATTCTTCGACGTGAAGTTTCTACCACGGGTAAAAGTCGTGCATTCATTAATGATACGCCAGTTTCTTTGTCGCTGATGAAGGAACTTGGTGAGCAACTGATAGATATCCATTCCCAACATCAGAATCTTTTACTTGGCAAAGAAGACTTCCAACTTGAAGTGCTGGATATTGTCGCTGCAGATGTTGAACAATTGTCTACTTACCGTGAGAAATATAAACTGTGGAAGCGCACCGTGCGAGCACTGAAAGAGCTTAAGGAACAGATTGCTCGTGATAAGCAGGACGAAGATTATGTACAGTTTCAATTAGACCAACTGGAAGAAGCCGCACTCAAGGATGGGGAACAGGAGGAATTGGAACTGGAAGCTCAGACATTAAGTCACGCTGAAGACATAAAGTCGGGCCTTTTTAAAGCTGAACAATTACTGATTTCCGATGAAGAGGGCTTGTTGAACGACTTACGCAATTGTCGTAACAGTCTGCAAAACATTCTGGGTGTCTATCCCGCGATAGCAGAACTTTATGAGCGTTTGGATAGTTCGTACATAGAACTGGAAGACATCGCTCAGGAAATCGAACGGCAAGAGGAACGTTTAGAGTTCAATCCACTCAGATTAGAGCAGGTAAACAATCGTCTGAACTTGATTTATTCCTTACAGCAAAAACATCATGTGCAGAGCGTTGCTGAACTTCTGGAGTTGCAAGCTACTTTCCGTCAAAGATTGAATGCCCTGAATCATTCAGAAGCTGATATTGAAGCAATGGAGAAGACATGTGGCTCGCTTTATAAAGAACTTGTAAAGCAAGCTTCTGATTTAACAAAACGCAGGAATAAAGCAGCGGAACAATTTGAGAAACAAATGATTGAGATGCTTATTCCGCAGGGTCTTCCTCATGCGTGTTTTAAGGTTTTGATCAGTGCAAGTAAGGAGCTGACCGAAACAGGTGCTGACTCTGTCAGTTTCTTGTTCAGTGCCAATAAGAATGGAACGCTTCAACCTATTTCTCAAGTAGCGTCAGGAGGCGAGATCTCTCGTGTCATGCTATCCGTGAAGGCATTAATCTCAGGGGCGGTATCGTTACCAACCATTATTTTTGATGAGATAGATACCGGTGTTTCGGGTAGTATAGCCGATCGAATGGCCTTGATTATGCAAGAGATGGGCGAAAAAGGAAGACAGGTTATCAGTATCACGCATCTGCCTCAGATTGCTGCCCGTGGAAATGTACATTATAAAGTTTATAAACAGGATACAGAAACAGAAACCATCAGCCATATCACTCGTTTAGATCCTAAAGGTAGAGTGGAGGAGATTGCCCATATGCTTAGTGGGGCATCCCTTACTTCCGAGGCATTGGAAAATGCTCGGGTGCTGTTGGAAGGAAATGTATCATAATTCGCATTTAAGATGAAACAAAAGTTTTTGTTACTATGGTTATTAAGCGCCATCACCCTACATAGTTGGGGCCAAGCTCCCAAATGGTTAGACAAGACTCGTAATGCTGTCTTTTCGCTCATCGCTTATGATGCCGACGGAAAGATGGTGCACACGGGTAATGGATTCTTTATTGGTGAAGATGGGACCGCAATAGCCGACTACTCTGTTTTTGAGGGTGCTCAGCGTGCTGTCGTTGTTGATGCGCAAGGGAAACAGATGGATGTGGAAATGATTCTTGGAGCCAATGAGATGTACGATGTCACGAAGTTCCTTGTAAACACAGGCGGTAAGAAAGTGACAGCCCTGCCTGTGGCGCAGGTGGCTCCTGCTAATAATACCACTGTCTTCCTGCTTCCTTATTCCACACAAAAAGGGGGCGATTATGCCATTGGAAATGTTCAGCGTGCAGATAGGGTAGAGGGTTCCTATAGCTATTATACATTGGCACTGGCTTTGAAAGACAAGATGGTGAGTTGTCCGTTGGTGAATAATGATGGACAAGTGTTTGCACTGGCTCAGAAATCTTCTGGAGCCGACTCAACCACCGTTTGCTATGGCATGGATGTGAAGTTTGCCAACAATCTGCAAGTGTCATCTCTTTCTTTCAATGACAATAGCCTTACTAAGATAGGCATCAAGAAAGCGCTTCCTGATACTGAGGAAGATGCTCTGGCGCTCCTTTATATGGTCTCTATGCGTCTTTCACTGCCTGATTATCTGCAGTTGTTGAACGACTTCCTGGATAAGTTCCCCAATAGTGCCGATGGTTATCTGCGCAGAGCCAATGTACAGTTGACGATCGACCAGTCTGAAAATTCTATGCGAAAGGTAGAAGCCGATTTGGATAACGCTTTGAAGTCCTCATCCAGTAAGGCTGAAGTGTATTATAACAAGGCCAACATTATTTATAGCTATCTGGGAACCAATCCCCAACCGCCTTATAAAAACTGGACCGTGGACAGTGCTGTAGCTGAAGTAGATAAGGCTATTCAAGAGAGTCCGCTCCCCATGTATTATCAGTTGAAGGGCGATATGCTTTTCTCTAAAGCCGATTATGCTGGAGCCTATGAGGCTTATGATGCGGTGAATCACAGTGCTCTGGTTTCTCCTGCTTCTTTGTATAGTGCCGCCAAGACCAAGGAATTGATGCAGGATAGCGAAGCGGCCTTAGCATTGATGGATAGCTGCATCGCTAAGTTCGCTCCTCCTTATACCACAGAGGCAGCTCCTTATTTGTTGGAGCGTGGACGTATGCGCGATGAGGCTGGTCAATCCCGTCAGGCTTTATTGGATTACGATGAGTATTACCGTGCCGTAAGTACGCAAGTGAATGATGTGTTTTACTATCTTCGTGGACAAGTGGCTTTCCGTGCCAGGGTTTACCAACGGGCTTTGGACGATTTTGCCGAAGCTATAGAGATGAATCCGCAGGAATTGACCTATCGTGCAGAGCTAGCGGTAGTCAACATGCGCGTGGGAAGAAACGAGGAAGCCCTGAATGTTTTGGCAGAAGCTGAGAAGATAGATCCAAGTTATTCCGAAATCTATCGTTTGAAAGGTTTGACGTATGTTCAAATGAAGCGCAACAGTGAAGCTTGCGAGAATTTCAATAAGGCCAAAGAACTTGGAAATACAGAGGCTCAGGCGTTGATAGATAGGTATTGTAATTAGTTTAGGGTTTAGAGTTTAGAGTTAAGGGTTTTAAATATAAGTAATTATGAAAGAGGTTATCAGCAGTAAAAAGGCTCCAGGGGCTATAGGTCCATATAGTCAAGGTATCAAAGCCGGTGGGTTGGTATTTGTTTCAGGACAGTTACCCATCGATGCTGCCACAGGCATCATGGCAGAGGGTATTGAACAGCAGACCAGACAATCGCTGACGAATATCCAACACATTTTGTCTGAAGCTGGGCTTACGATGAATGATGTCGTAAAGACAACGGTTTTTCTGGCAGATATGTCTTTGTTTGGTGATATGAACAAGGTGTATGCCACATTCTTTGAAAAAGATTGTCCGGCTCGCTCAGCAGTGGCTGTAAAAGCATTACCGAAGGAGGCGCTTGTCGAGATTGAGAGCATCGCCGCCTGCTAAGAGATCGGCAACGATAAAGTTACTGCCTCCTACGAAGATAAAATCTTCTGGGAGGCTGTTTTTTTGTGCGGCTTTTACGGCACTGACCACATCCGGATACGCCTCTCCGTGTAAGCCCACCTCTTCAGCTATTGATTGCAGTTCCTGTTCGTTTAGAGCACGCTTGACACTGGCCTTGGTGAAGTAATATACAGCCTCCTGGGGCAAGAGGGCCAACATCCCATTTACGTCTTTGTCGCTCACTACCCCGATAACGATGTGCAGTTTCCCACAGTGTTGTGCTTTCAGTTGGGAAGCGATGTACTGATAGCCCCCCACATTATGGCCAGTGTCGCACACCAGTGTAGGAGACTGACTTAAAGTCTGCCAGCGTCCCATCAGTCCTGTGAGTTCGGTCACATGCGCAAAACCCTGACGAACCATCGGACCATCGAACCTGTAGCCTAAATCACGTAAAATGGTTAGAGCGGTGACAATGGTGCGTGTGTTCTTCTGTTGGTAGTTGCCTTGCAACTCAGGAGAAATGCCCTCAAAATCCATTCTTCCATTTTCTTCCGCGAAATAGATGGGCGCTTTCAGCTCATGAGCTTTCTGTAGGAATACAGGCTTAGTCTCTGGAGTAGTTTCACCGATCACCACAGGAACCCCTTGTTTGATGATGCCCGCCTTCTCACCCGCTATCTTTGCCAACGTGTCACCTAAGAATTGGGTATGTTCCAAACTGATGTTCGTAATGATGCTTAGGTCGGGCGTGATGATATTGGTACAATCCAGACGTCCCCCAAGTCCCACTTCAATGATGGCCATATCCACTTTCTGCTCTGCGAAATACTTGAATGCCATCGCCGTTGTCAGTTCAAAGAAGGAAGGGTATAGAGGCTCGAAGAATGCCCTTTCCTGCGCCACAAAATCCACTACGTATTGCTCCGTAATCTTTTCCCCATTGATACGGATACGCTCTCTGAAATCCAGTAAATGCGGAGAAGTGAAGAGGCCTACCTTGTATCCTGCAGCTTGTAGGATGGCTGCCAATGTGTGAGACACCGAGCCTTTACCGTTGGTACCTGCCACATGAATGGTAGGAAACCTTCTGTGTGGATGGCCGAAGTGTGCATCTAATGCATAAGTCGTATCCAACCCAGGTTTATAGGCAGACGAACCTACGCGTTGAAACATAGGCACACTGTCGTAAAGGTATTGTATGGTCTCTTGGTAGTTCATCTTACTTTTTGCTGTAATCCCGTTCTCCGAAAATCTTCGTTCCCACCCTGATTAGCGTACTGCCTTCCTCGATGGCGATGGGATAGTCGTCGCTCATGCCCATGGAGAGTTCCTTGAAGGCCGGTGCATCCTTAAAATAGGTCTCCTTCAGTTCCTCGAAGAGAGCACGCAGCGTGTGGAACTCCTTGCGGATTTGGACTTCGTCATCCGTGTTGGTTGCCATACCCATCAGGCCACAGATCTGCACATGCTGTAGTTCAGAGAGGATGCCAGATGATAACATCTCCAGACATTCTTCCCTACTGAAGCCGAACTTCGTTTCTTCGGTAGCGATGTGTATTTGGAGCAGGCAAGGGATGACACGTCCCACTTTAGCTCCTTCTTTATCCACCACCTTCAGCAGCTTGGGAGTATCTATGCCGTGAATCAGCGAGACAAAGGGTGCTATATATTTCACCTTATTGGTTTGCAGATGCCCGATAAAATGCCATTCTATGTCAGCAGGAAGGCTTTCATGCTTCGCGGTAAGTTCTTGCACATGATTCTCCCCAAAAAGGCGCTGACCGGCCTCGTAGGCCTCCAGAATGGCTTCATTGGGGTGGAATTTAGACACCGCAATCAGTCTGACTCCTTCAGGCAAACTGGCTTTGATGGATTTTATCTGTTCACTGATCATATTTACACTTTCTGCTTCGGTAGTTCTTCGTAGAAATACACGTCCACAATGGAGGTCTCTGCCACTTGCGTCAATTCAACGTCGGCCAATGTACCTCTCATTCCCTCATCCAGTTTCTTGATGGCATCTTTGAGGTTGGCAGCTTGAACCAACTTCCACGTGGTGACCTTCTTTTCCACTTGTTTCTTTTCATCGATGATGATGGTTGCCAACTTCAGCTTATACCAACGGTCAGCACTCTCTTCATCACTCGGGAAAAGCTCAGAGAAGTTGGCACGCTTGATGTCAGCCACACTCCATTCACCACTCATGAACGGACTCATCTCCTTGATGATGCGAGCCTCTGCTTCGGTGAAGCTCATCGCATCTACCAGATAAGGTTCCGTCACTTTCTTTATTGTCCCGTTTTCTAATGTCTTATCGTATCGAACTTTACATTCGAACCAGTAACCCAAAGCCATATAATTATGAATTATAAAATTATAAAATTCAAAAATTCAAAAATTAAACTTTCCTCGTTCCTTTATATATCAAGTATCCCACAATCAAGACACCTATTGCCAGAAAACAATAGCCTATTTCGTGGCTGTATTTCGTTACTTGCTGCAGTAATTGCTCTTCCGTCTCTATCCCTGGAACCTTAGACAGGTAGTAACCTAAGAAAGCCAGAATGGTATTCCAGAGTCCAGAACCAAGGGTTGTATAGAGAACGAATTTTCCCAGATGCATCTGTGCCAATCCTGCAGGAATGGAGATCAGCTGGCGCACAGCAGGAATCAGTCGGCCGATAAAGGTGGACATGGCACCATGCGCATCGAAATACTCCTCCGCATGGCGTACCTTCTCCTCAGTGATGAGGCACATGTGTCCCACGCGACTGTTGGCAAACCGATAGATGATAGGTCTGCCAAGCCACTTTGCCAGAAAGTAATTGATAAGAGCCCCGATGTTGGCGCCAAGGGTGGCAAAGAAAACCACCAGCACCACGTTCATCTCACTGCTGGAGGCCGCTTTCCACGCTGCAGGTGGTACCACCACTTCTGAAGGGAAGGGGATAAACGAACTTTCGATGGCCATCAGCAGTGTGATGGTCCAGTAGTTCAGATTGTCCAGACACCATTGGATAAAGGCTACAGATTCCATGTCATAACTTTAGTTTATTCATCCTTATCAACGTTTTCTTTCAGGATATTCGTGAAAGCTTCCGTCAGTTGTTCATCACTCACTCTTGATAAGATCTTCTTATACTCCTTGGCTTGTTGCTCCGAAAGCGGATGATTGCAGACCCTGTTGTACTGATGGAATTTCTCGTCATTTCCCAGCACTAAGTTCAGCAGTGCCAGGATCAAGTCCACTTGCTTGTCTTCAGGCCTGATCATTTTTACCTTCTCAAAGCAAATCTCCATATAATCGAACCGTTGAATCGCCAGACATTGGTTGGCTATATGCTCCCATGTGGTATCGAAAGGTTCCAGTCTCAGCGCTTTCTTCCATTTGTTCACAGCCGTCATCTCATCACCTTTCTCAAAGAAGAGTCGTCCCAGCAATACATAGGCGCTGGCATTCTTTTCGTCCAATTTCAGAGACTTCTGCAGCCAGTCCATGGCCTTGTCGTTTTCTCCCATGTAAGTCAGACAGAGGGCATATTGAACCATGGCCTCTGCGCGGTAAGTATCAGGTCTGGAAGTATCGTTCACCTCTTCAGAAAGGATAAAAGCCGCTTCTTCCCAACGACTTTCATTCATCAGGTCCTCCAGATTGAATACTTTCATGAAATCCTCGCTCAGCGCTTTCATTTGGAGAGCTTTCTGGTAGTTTTCCCGCGCTTTCTCCCGATTGCCTAAATGCTGGAACAGATCGCCCCTCAAAGCATAGGCGTTGCCGAATTCCTCATCACTCACGATGGCATAGTCCACCGCGTCCATGGCCTTATCGAAGTGCTCCTGCTGATAGTAGCACATCGCCAGTCCGTACCAGTAATGAGCGGAGTAGGGGTCTAAGTCTATCAGTTTGTTCACGATGACGATGGCCTCGTCATACCGCTTCAGCGCCTGAAGGCAGTCGCCCAGGGCAGCCAGATAAGATTCATCTTTGGTTTCGTTCTCCATCTTGCCCTTCCGAAGCCAGATCATGGCCTCTTCAGGGAGGTTGGTTTCCAGGTACATATAAGCCACTCCCACGATGTCAATCTCTTGCTCGTTGAGTTGAAGTAACTCTCCAGCTTCTTCCTTCTGTCCTTTCATTACCAGCAACTTAGCCCTTAGGATAATGGCCTCCGTATCGTCGGTTTCCAAGATGCTGTCAGAGATGCGTGAAGCCTCTTCTATCTCGTTGGTCTCTAAGAGCAGGTTGGCTTTCTCCACCAACAGCACCGTATTGTCCGGATGCATCAGCAGACCATGTTCCAGTACCTCCCACGCTTCATCAGGTTGGTGATTCGTGAAGTACCAGTCGGCCAGGTCGGCCAATTCATCGGCATCGAAATAGAGGTCCTCCCCATTCAACAATGACAGTTCATACTTGCGTGCCAAGTTGTTTATTTCCTGTTCATGAACGGAATAAGGATTTTTTTTGCTCATGTACTTTTAGTTGCTTATTTGTTGATTTTCCCCCAAGTGTCCTTCAAGCCTACGGTACGGTTGAAGACCATCTTCTCAGGGGTAGAGTCCTTGTCCACATTGAAATAACCGATGCGCTGGAATTGCAGATAAGTCAGCGGTTTCATGCCCGCTGTGAACTTCTCCACATAGCAGTGCTCCAGGATGTTCAGTGAGTCAGGATTGATCATCTCCTTCATGGCGGTGAGAGAATCGCACTGCTTGGCTTCCTTGATGGCCTCCAATGCATCGCGAGGGTTCTCCTCCTTCCAGAGGCGGTCGTACAGGCGCACCTCACATTCCATGCAGTCGTGCGTACTCAGCCAGTGGATGGTACCCTTCACCTTACGGTTAGCCCCAGGCATACCGCTCTTAGATTCAGGGTCGTACTCACAGTACACCTCCACTACGTTGCCCTGCTCATCCTTCTTGCAGCCCGTGCATTTCACGATGTAGGCATTCTTCAGGCGCACCTCCTGTCCGGGCGTCATACGGAAATATTTCTTAGGAGCATCCTCCATAAAGTCGTCTTGCTCTATCCACAGTTCCCGACTGAATTCTATCGCATGCGTGCCCTCTTCCGGATGCTCCGGATTATTGATGGCCTCCATCTGCTCTATCTGTCCTTCAGGATAGTTGGTGATGACCAACTTCACTGGATGCAATACCGCAGACACACGTGTAGAGCGGTCGTTAAGATCCTCGCGCACCGCACTTTCCAACAAGGCAAAGTCGTTCAGTGCATCATAAGTGGTATAACCTATCTTATCCACGAACTTGCGGATAGACTCTGGGGAATAGCCACGACGGCGGAAGCCGCAGAGTGTCGGCATACGTGGATCGTCCCAACCGTTCACCAAGCCTTCTTTCACCAGAATCAGCAGGTTGCGCTTACTCAGCAACACGTAGTTCAGATTCAGCTTGTTGAACTCATACTGGTGTGGGCGGTTATCGTCCAAATCCTTACCCTCTTTCACCCAGTCCACAAAGAGGTCGTAGAGTGGGCGATGAGGCACGAACTCCAGCGTACACAGTGAGTGCGTCACCCCTTCGAAGTAATCACTCTGTCCGTGTGCAAAGTCGTACATCGGATAAGCCTTCCACTTCGTGCCCGTATGCGGATGCGGATGATTCACCACACGGTAGATGATCGGGTCGCGGAAGTGCATGTTAGGACTCGCCATATCTATCTTGGCACGCAGCACCATGGCTCCTTCAGGAATCTCACCCGTATTCATCTTCTGGAACAGCTCCAGGCTCTCCTCCACGGGGCGGTTGCGGTAAGGACTCTCCACACCCGGTTGGGTAGGGGTACCCTTCTGCTGGGCTATCTGCTCACTGCTCTGTTCGTCTATGTAAGCCTTCCCCTCCTTAATAAGATTGATGGCAAAGTCCCAGAGCTGTTGGAAATAGTCGGATGCATTATACACGTTGGCCCACTTGAAGCCCAGCCACTGGATATCCTCCTTGATGGCATCTATGTATTCCATATCCTCCTTGGTAGGGTTCGTATCGTCGAATCTAAGGTTGCACACACCCCCATACTTAGCTGCGATACCAAAGTCCATACAGATAGCCTTCGCATGTCCGATGTGCAGGTAACCGTTAGGCTCTGGCGGGAAGCGCGTCTGCACCCTACCGCCGTTCTTACCATCCGCCAAGTCTTTCTCAACTATTTGCTCTATGAAGTTCAGGCTTTTCTTCTCAGCCAGTTCTTCGTTCTTAATCTCTGCCATAATGCTTAAATGGTTAAAATGAGGTTACAAAAATACGCAATTTCTATCATCTAATAAAATTTTCCGTACTTCTTATGAAAAAATAATATGAAGTCTCTCAAAAAATGCTTATCTTTGAAAAGTTTATGGAAATGGCATCTGGAAAGCGCCGATTTTTTCATCTTTTTATGAAAAAAGTTGAAAATATGTTATATGACATACTTTTATATTTTGCTGTCCATAAAAAAAACCTTTACTTTGCAGCGTTATCCTGAAAACAATCTTTTTACCTTAAAAACTAATACCTATTGAAAAATGAAAAAAGGGGCTTTGTGAAAAGCTCCTTTTTTTTGTGTTATATACCCCCTGAAAGGCCGATTGACACAGCGTTTTCTCCCCTTTATTGTTAAAAATTGTGTCATTTCCCACTTTTCTGCAAAAAAAATCTCCCAAATATTTGCGATTTCTAAATACGCTTTCTAATTTTGTAGAAATCATTAATTCATGTATCGTATAACATAATAGTAAGGAAAGGGCATTCATTCGTAAGAAACAGGGAAGAAACAGTAAGAAAGTGGAGGTTGTCGTGATTTTCTCCACGCTGGCAAAAGACCAGTCTCAAGTCGTACTGATAAGTATCTCTTGAATCACAAAATTAAAAATTTTATTAACTCTGCCTTATTAGAATTAATAAGGTGGGTCTATAAAATAAGGGTTATGAAAAGGTGCAGATTTCGGTCTGTGCCTTTTTCTATGATAAAAAAAATAAAAAAAGTTGGGCAGAAGTGATACAACATTCAAACATAATCTTTATATTAGCACCCGATATAGTCATGACGGGGGTATTCCGTTCGCGAGAATCGTTTACCCTGAAAACGTTAGTAATGGTTTATTTATGAGATTTTGCATTTCACAGTTTGAAATGAACTTCGCAGCTGTCATCGTGATGAAGGCAGCTGTTTTTCCTATTATACCCTTAGAAAAGTTAAAATCTGTCATTCCTATACATCTTTCATTATTTTGTTGTAAATTTGTAGTGTAGAAAAAACTTTGCGAGCCGATGCAGTATTTTAAAGATTCTGCATTCTACTTATAGAAAAGGTATAGAAAAAGATTTCCTATTGCAAATAAACAGTATTGATAAACCTCAAATAAAAAAGAACGAGTATGAAAAAGATTGTTTTGTTGACGCTAATGGCGCTGGGCATTCCGCTGGTGCTGAGTGCTCAAAATGCGAATAACGACCTTTATTATGTTCCTTCAAGCAAGAAAGAGGTAAAAACTCCAGAAAAGAAAGAAGTGCTAATAAAGGACAAGAATAGTGTTCCATCTTCCATCATCGTGAAGTCTTCTACACCCGAAGTGAGTGAAGAGGCTGCCGTGATTGATGAGACGGAATACCGCACTGATGAAGTGACTACTGTTGCTCCTATCGATGACATCGACGCATATAACCGTCGTTCGTCCACCTATGGGAACACAGAGAACACTAAGAGCAAGAGTGTGGCCACCACCACTACTACCCGTAAGAAGGTAGTTGATGATGATCTGGACGGCGAATGGATCGGCGGTTTCAATGGTACAGTGAGCGACTATGAGTATGCTACCCGTATCATCCGCTTCCGCAATCCACGCTTTGCCATCAGCATCAGCAGTCCACTCTACTGGGATGTGGTCTATGGTCTCACCTCTTGGGATTGGAATGTGTATGTAGATGGGCTCTTTGCTTATGCGTTTCCAACCTTCTCAAACCGTCTGTGGTGGGATTGGCACTGGGGTAGCATAGGCTTAGGCTGGGGCTACGGCTGGCCTTATTACGGTCTCAATTGGGGCTGGTATGGTAGCTACTATCCTTGGTACACTTCCTGGTACTATCCATGGCACTACAGCTCTTGGGGCTGGGGCGGCTGGTATAGCCCATACTACTCTTGGGGCTGGCACTCTGGCTGGGGCTGGGGCGGTGGCTACTATGCCCACGCTTATCACCACGGTGGCTATTGGGGTGCACCATACTCCTATAACTATCGCAGAAACGATCTGGGCGTAGGTACAGCAGGACGCAGCGTGTTCGGACGCAGCACGCGCACTGTGACCACAGCTCCTCGCGATAACAACGGACGCACAGGCGGACGTGTAGTTAGCAGCAGCAATGGTGTGAACACGCGTACCACTAGCACCGCTTCTTCACGCGTAGCTCGTCGTGCTGACACTGGTACGGTGGGAGGCGCAAGCGGCAGCACTGGTACCACTATCAATACACGCAGTGCAACCACCCGTCGTTCTACGGGTACCACCAGCTCTGCCTCTCGCAGTAGCAGCAGCACGGGCGTGAACCGCACCTACAGCACCTCTTCTTCACGTATGAACAGTCGTACGGGCAGCAGTTCTTCTGTAGGCACTCGCAGCACCACTACTACCACGCGTAGCTATGGAGGCACCAGCACTCGCAGTTATAGCGGTGGCGGCGGATTCAGCGGTGGCGGTAGCGTAAGCTCTGGCGGTGCATCTACCCGCAGCTCTGGCGGTGGCGTAAGCTCTGGCGGTGGCGGCGGTGGCGCACGCAGAAGATGATATACGATTGAGAATTGAGAATTGAGAATTGAGGATTACGGCTTTGCCGCTTCCATCCGGATGGGATTTCTGATTGCATAATAATTCTCAATTCTCAATCTTCAATTCTCAATTTTCAAACATAAATTCTCAATTCTCAATTTTCAATTTTCAATTTTAATAAATTTTTTTGAAGATGAAGAATAAAGCTTTACTGGTTTTTTCCGCCTTTGCCCTGATCAGTGCAGGCGCAATGGCCCAGACTCAATATGAAACCGCACGTCTCACAGGTTCTGAACTCAACGGAACTGCACGTTTTGTAGGCATGGGTGGAGCCATGAGTGCCTTAGGTGCCGATATCTCCACCATGAACACTAACCCTGCAGGAATCGGACTCTATCGCAGCAGCGAGATTTCCACCTCCTTCGGGTTCAACAACACGCAGACCAAGAGCGGGACTTACGATAGCGACCGTACACGTTGGTCGTGGGATCAGTTGGGCTTTGTCTATTCTTATAAGATTGGCAACCAGACCGACCTACGTTACGTGAACTTCGGCTTCAACTATCACAAGTCAAAGAACTTTAACCGTGCCTTTGCTGCTGAGCAGCGCCTCAACGGCCTGTCACAGACACAGCAGATGGCCAATATGGTGGGCCACCTTAATGCAGGTGAGATTGACGATGTCTATAACTATGGCGATATTGATGGCCTCACAAATCCTTACAATATCTATAATTACCCCTATCTGGGCGTGATGGGTATCCGTACGGAATTGGTGGGCATCGATGCCAACGACCGTCCTATCGGCTGGTTTGGCGACACCAACGGCTACATGGGTCGTGAGATTGGTGGTCTGGAGTCTTATGACATGAACTTGGCCTTCAACGTGAAAGACCGCATCTACCTCGGTCTCACGCTGGGTATCAATAATGTGAACTATAAGCAGAGTTCCTATTATACAGAGGATATCTACGACGGCCCTCATGGAGGCTACTATGAGTTGGAGAACTACTACAAGCTTCAAGGCGCAGGCGTGGACCTCAAGTTGGGTGCCATCTTCCGCCCTATAGAAGATTCACCTTTCCGTATTGGTGCAGCCATCCATACCCCGATGTGGTACACCCTCACCGAGAAGTACACCGCGCAGGTCACCTCTGAGTTGGACTATGACGATGGTGCCGAGCACTTCTCAGCTGTAGAAGCCATAGAAGACTATGTGAATGGCCTTACCGTGCGCGACTATGAGATGATCACCCCTTGGAAGTTCAACCTCAGTGCTGGTACCACCATCGCCAATATGGTAGCCATCGGAGCCGAGTACGAGTTCCAAGACTATAGCACCGCCAAGCTGCGTTATGATGACGGTGCCAAGAACCATGAGCAGACCCTCAACGTGAAGGAAGACCTCAAGAGTGTTCACACCTTCCGCGTAGGTATGGAAGCCCGCTTGGCTCCAGAGTTCAGCGTACGTGCTGGTTACAACTACACCTCCGCTCCGTTCCGTACTACTGCCTACAAGGCATTGGACTATAACGACATGCGTACCGATGTGGACTATACCAACACACTGCAGCGTCACACCGTATCCTGTGGCTTAGGCTATAGTGGTGAAGTCTTCTTTGCCGACCTGGCCTACAAGTACGACACCTACAAGAGCGAGTTCTACGCCTTCAGTGCCGATGCCCTGCATCCCGTGAAGACCGATACCAATCGCCATCAGGTGCTCCTCACCATGGGTGTACGTTTCTGATAGATTTGTTTTTTAATGATCATAAAGGCTGTTCTTCGGAGCAGCCTTTATTCGTATGGAGCTAAAACCCCCACGCACTACACAGCGAAGAGGGGCGAGGGAGTCCACTTCTCTGGGAAAAGAGACAACAGAATTAGGGAAATAGGCAACAAGCCTTAGAGGTAAGAGTAAACAAAAGTAGTAGGATACAGCAAACGATGTCACCCTCATATAAGTCGGTACCATGTAGGAAAAGACACAATTATCTCGGTATCTCGGTTTTTTTCTGGCATGTATATTTTTAGAGAAGATTACGCTTTGAAGTAATCTTATTATATATATAAATATA
>JAGCFP010000066.1 GCA_017650045.1 Bacteroidaceae bacterium
AACGCCCTGAATCACGGCTACACCGTCCATGTTAGTAATACCACCAATGGTAGTACCCTTCACCAGCACGTTGGCACCGATCACTTCTCCCAATGCATCACGAACAGTTACGGTCACTGTACGACCGTTCTGCTGGATACCTTCAATGCCTGTTGACTCGTTCACTGCTGCTGAAGCGCTCATAGGCATGCAAACAGCAAGGAACAGAGGCAATGCGCATAATCCTAAATGTTTTTTCAAAAGACTGTTTTTCATATCTTTCTAATGTAAGGTTAATAATACATTTGTTAATGTTAGTTCTTTGTTAATACATGGCAGGCATACTGTCATGGTTGTCTGATTTTTCATGTTATAGGACTCTATTTCATAGGCATTAGATTGTTTTTTACTTATTAATACTATATATCATCAATTATTATTTATCTTTCTTTATCAAACCGCACAAGTAAATTTCTGCTTGGATACACTTTAAAGTGCATCTAACAATTTTGTTTACAGACATTTAGAATTACCAGCATTCTCATTTGCTGAGATTACCCCTAATTTATTTCCTCCAAAGTTACATAAATATCTTTATCCAAACAACTTTTGTCTTATTTTTTTTAATATTACGTAATTATTCTCAAACATTCCTAATAATAAGCATGGATACTTATAAAAGTGGTATATACTATTTTGCTTAATGATATAAACAAATAAGGTGTAGAATTTCTCAATCCTACACCTTATTATATTATATACATTAAACTTATTTCACTGCAATCTCTTTAATAGGTTCTGCAGGCTTCAGAATGTCATTCGCTTTCCAGGTCTGTCCTTTGGCAAGACGGAATGGAAGAGTTGCCTTCGTATCGTTCACATTGGCTGCGAAGCGCACACTATAGTTTCCTGCAGCCGTTTCCCACTGTGAAGTAGCCTCGTTGAACGAAGCCAATGAATATGCATCTACATCAATTGTCAAGGTCTGACTCTCTCCTGGAGCCAACTCCTTAGTCTTGGCAAAGCCTTTCAACTCAGATTCTGGCTTAACAAGTCCACCTGAAGGAGCAGACACATAGAGTTGAACAACTTCCTTACCAGCGATGTTACCTGTATTCTTCACAGTAACGGTAGCACGGAAACCATCCTTTGTTGCAGTTACCTTTGGAGCACTATAGGCAAAAGTCGTGTAACTCAACCCATAACCAAATGGATAGGACACTTCCTTTCCAGCAGTCTGATAGTAACGATAACCAACCCAGATACCTTCTTCATAGTTAGTATAACTTACATTCTTCTGAGCACGCTGCTGTCCACCAAGAGCAGCACCCATACCCATAGCACCATCAGAAACCTGATCGTATGGGAAGTTCTTGGAAGAAGGATCGTCCATGTAGTTGTTGATCCATGTCATCGTAAGCCTTCCTGAAGGATTAACCTTGCCTGTCAGAATATCAGCAACAGAATAACCACCTTCCTGACCAGGTTGCCATGCCAGCAAAATGGCATCAGGCAGCGTCTTCCAAGAAGCAGACTCAATCTCCCCACCAATATTCAGTACCACTACGACTTTCTTGCCTGCCAAGTGGAAAGCTTCTGTCACATCATTCAGCATCTGACGCTCCATATCTGAAAGTGTGAAATCATTAGGCACATTACGATCGCCACCTTCACCTGCATTACGACCAATAGTCACGATGGCGATATCGTTCTCTGCTACCTGATTGTCGATGACAGTACGACTAATAGGCATTTCTGGTAGAGGATCTTCACCTAAACTAAGCATCGCCAACATACCACCTGCAGAACGGCGAGAAGCAGTCTGAAGAGCCAACTGATAGGTTTTATAGTTTTCATACAGATTCTTCAGTTTCTCGTTTACTTCAAAGCCTGCATTCTTCAAACCAGTCAGCAGGTCGATGGTGTAAGCCTTGTTCACATTACCAGAACCCGTACCACCAGCGATGAAATTGTAGGAAGTCATACCAAACAATGCCACCTTCTTAGCATCCTTGATAGGAAGGGTGTTGGATTCATTCTTCAGAAGAACCATACCTTCTGCAGCAGACTGGCGCGTAACGGCAGCATGTGCTTGAAGATCAGGCTTGTCACTATACTTGTAGCCTTTAAAGCGTGGCGTTTTAACAATATACTCCAAGATACGCTTTACACAGATATCAACATCTGCCATGCTGAGTTTACCCTCATTTACCGCCTTAATAAGGTCAGACTTCTGCTGTGGCATACCAGGTTCCATAAGGTCGTTGCCTGCATGAACCTGAGCAGCGATGTCGCGCACCATGGTCCAGTCAGTCATCACAATACCTTGGAAGCCCCATTCATCGCGCAGCAAAGTAGTAAGCAACTCATAGTTCTCCTGTGTGAAAGGACCATTCAGACGGTTGTATGAAGACATGACAGTCCAAGGCTGAGCATTTTTCACTACCATCTCAAAAGCCTTGAGGTAAATCTCACGCAACGCACGCTGATTAACACGAGTATCATTGCCCATACGATTGGTCTCCTGACTGTTGGCAGCATAGTGCTTCACGCTGGTACCTACGCCATTGCTCTGGATACCATTCACATAAGCAGTAGCAATTTTACCTGTAAGGAAAGGATCTTCTGAATAGTACTCGAAGTTGCGACCATTCAGTGGGTTGCGATGGATGTTCATACCTGGCGCCAACAATACGTCAATGCCATACTCCAATACTTCGTTACCCATAGCCTTTCCAACCTCAGCCACTAACTGCACATTCCAGGTACTGGCCAAAGAAGTTCCCACAGGAAAACCTGTTGCATAATAAGTTTGATTGGTTCCCTGACGAGTAGGGCTGATGCGCACACCTGCAGGACCATCCGACAGGACAGTACGTGGGATACCCAAACGCTCTACAGCATTGGTAGTACCAGCAGCACCAGGAACCAGTACGTCTGAAGAGGCCGTCATGGCACCTGCAGTCATACTACCCCATCCTCCACCTACAATAATGTCGGCTTTCTCTTCAAGAGTTAAGGCCTTTACAATGTCATCCACATTGGTTGGAGAAAGCTTCTGAGCATCAACAGAAGCTACACACAATGCGGCACTTGCAAAAATAATCAGTTTCTTGTTCATAATGTAATTTTGATAAGTAATTGCTTTATTCTGACTACAAAGGTACACATTTTTCAACACCTGTTCTTTAATTTTAGCAGATAAAAATGTTCCTTGAAGTGGGATTGTTGTTCTTTTCAAGAGATTTGCTTACTTTTGTAGGCATGAATCAATATTGGGAACTATTTAAGATATTTTTTCGGATTGGGGCTTTCACCATTGGTGGTGGTTACGCCATGGTGCCTCTGATTGAAGACGAGATTGTTGCCAAGAGAAAATGGATTAAGTCAGAAGATTTCTTAGACTTATTGGCCATTGCCCAAAGCAGTCCTGGTATTTTGGCAGTCAATATCGCTATCTTCGTGGGCTATCGTCTGAAAGGGATGAAGGGAAGTCTGGTAACTTCGCTGGGTGCCATACTGCCCTCTTTCTTGATGATACTCGCCATTGCCCTCTTTTTCCAACAATTCAAGGATAATATCTATGTAGAAAAGATATTCAAGGGTATTCGTCCTGCTGTTGTGGCATTGATTGCTGCTCCTACGTTTAAATTAGGAAAACATGCCAAGATTAATCGCTACACCATCTGGATACCTGTCGTTTCTGCCTTGTTAATTTGGCTCTTAGGTTTCTCGCCTATCTGGATTATCATAGCAGCAGGACTGGGTGGATTTGTATATGGGAAGTTCGTAGTTCATAATTCATAGTTGGAAGATGCTGTACCTACAATTATTCTATACTTTTTTTAAGATAGGTCTCTTTGGTTTTGGAGGAGGCTATGCCATGCTGTCACTGATTCAAGGAGAGGTGGTGACACGCTATGGATGGCTTACAGCCCAAGAGTTTACGGATATTGTAGCTATCAGTCAAATGACTCCCGGACCTATTGGCATCAATTCTGCCACTTATGTTGGCTATCAAGCCACAGGAAGTGTGCTGGGTTCCATCATAGCCACTTCTGCAGTCGTATTACCTTCTTTTATTTTGATGCTGACTATCAGTAAATTCTTTCTGAAGTATCGACATCATCCCATTGTGACTTCCATTTTTGCAGGATTACGCCCTGCAGTGGTGGGATTATTGGCTGCTGCAGCACTTGTCCTGATGAAGGTGGAGAACTTCGGATCTCCTACTTACAACACTTACCAGTTTGTGATCAGTTGCCTGCTCTTCGCGTTTGCCTTTATTGCCACATATAAGTTCAAGGTAAGTCCCATTCTGCTAATCCTCGTCTGCGGACTTGTTGGATTGATGGCGTATTAGGACATCTTATAGCTTTACTTTCTTCTTGACTGCCTTCGATTCATTATGGAGGCGATCCAATGAGGTGACAACATAAGTATAGGTGTCACTTCCACTTACATAAGGCAGACGATACATCGTATTACTTGTAATGGTAATGATGTGTGAAGGATCCCCCAAATTCACTTTCTCCCCTTTTGCAAAACGATAAACGACATACTGCTTTGCGACATCCATCTCTGTCTTAGCTTTTGGAGCAAACCAGAGCAACACATACCCATCTTCTGTCCAGATAGGTTTCACTTTAAGCGGTTTACCTGGTGCCTTTTTATCCATAAAAGGAGAGGTAGGTATCAATGCTGGATAACGGTGATAATCGTTCACATAGGCATCGCGCACACCTCCTTGGTTCTCCACAAAAGCTGCTGCATACCATTGGCAACTGCCTTCAATGGTAGGATAGGCACGTTGAACCAACATCTTATGTGCCAATTCATTGTTCTCTGGAGTGGTATATTGTACTGTATTAGGGATAGACTGTCCGATATAAAGCGGACGCCCTTCTGTATGTGCTGCCCACCATTGCACCAGCGTGTCATAATCAGCTGCTGCATGACCTTTCTGCCAGTAGATCTGAGGAATGCTATAATCAATCCATCCCTTGCGTGCCCAGAGCAACACATCTGCATACAAATCATCATAGTTTTGCAAGCCATTCGTGGCACTTCCATCAGGATCGCTCTTCTGATTTCTATAAATACCAAAAGGAGAGATACCAAATTTCACCCAAGGCTTGATGCTTCTGATGGTCTTATGCAACTGTTCTATCAAGAGGTTCACATTGTTTCTGCGCCAATCACCTTTATTTGCAATACCCTGATTACCAGCATACTGCATGGCCTGCTGATAATAAGCCTCATCAGGGAACTCCTGTCCTGCTACTGGATAAGGATAGAAATAGTCGTCCATATGAATTGCATCAATATCATAGCGTGTAACAATATCTGAAACCACGCGAGAGATATAGTCACGACTCTCTTGAAGTGCAGGATTGAAATAGAGTTGGTCGCCATAAGGCAGGAACCAATCTGGATGTAGATTATAGATATGTGATGGCGCCAACGCCATATTGGCAGAAGTCTTCACTCGATATGGATTGATCCACGCATGAAATTCCATCCCTCTCTTATGACACTGGTCGATCATGAATTGCATGGGGTCCCAATAAGGAGAAGGAGGTTGGCCTTGAACGCCCGTCAGATAACTGCTCCAAGGCTCTATCTCAGAAGGATACAGAGCATCTGCAGCAGGACGTACCTGAAAGATAATGGCGTTGATACCTGCCTCTTGAAGATTATCCAACTGAGCAATCAAGCTTTGCTGCATCTGTTGTGCGGGCATTCCCCTGAACTGTCCATTTACTGCCTGAATCCAGGCTCCACGAAACTCCCGTTTTGGCTGCAACGACTGGGCTTGCAGCTGCAGAGCCAGAGTGATCATCAAAAAAACAAGTAGCTTTCTCATACCTTTTTATATAATATAGCTGCAAAGATAGTGCAAAATTCTGAATAACGCTATCTTTTCTCTCTTTATTACCTTGGAAGTTTGGCATACTGCTAAGGAAATTTTATATTCAAAGGCTTTGGATGTATGTTCACAACCTTTGAACGTACGTTCACAAGCTTTGAATGTAAGTTCAAAGCCTTTGAATATAAAATTTAGCGTAAGTAAAGAAATAAAACAACGCAATAAAGAAGAAGGTAGGCTGTGCTTCAGAATAAAAAAGAAATAGATTCTTTTGTATTTCGCTCGCCTTGCACTATCTTTGTACCTTAATTAAATTTATTATGGCAGAGAATAAGGCAATCGTCATCAAAGGAGCCAGAGTCAATAATCTGAAGAACATTGACGTGGTGATTCCTCGGGGCAAGTTCATCGTAATCACGGGCTTATCCGGATCAGGAAAATCATCCTTGGCTTTTGATACCCTCTATGCAGAAGGACAACGGCGCTATGTAGAGAGTCTGAGCAGCTATGCACGCCAGTTCTTAGGGAGACTACATAAGCCTGAATGCGACTTTATTAAGGGCATCCCTCCTGCTATCGCCATAGAGCAGAAAGTCAGCAGTCGGAATCCCCGTTCTACAGTAGGCACTTCTACAGAGATTTATGAATACCTCAGATTGCTTTATGCACGCATCGGAAGGACTTTCAGTCCCATCAGCGGACAAGAAGTGAAGAAGCACGATGCAGAAGACATCGTGCGATGTATGCTCGATCATGCTGATGGATTACGCATGACCTTACTTGCTCCCATCACCTTAAGAAAAGGGCGAAACCTGGAAGACCAATTGGGCATTTATCTGAAGGAAGGCTTCAACCGTCTGGAAGTCAATGGTGAAACGGTACGTATCGAAGACTATAAGTACAATCCAAAAGATGTGATTTTCCTGATGGTGGACCGTCTGGTGGTTTCCCATGAAAAAGATGTCATCAGTCGTTTAACGGATTCTGCAGAAACAGCAATGTATGAAGGAGATGGTTCCTGCTTATTGCGTTTCTATGAGATGGATGGAACCACGCAGTTATACCGTTTCAGCACGAAGTTTGAGGCAGATGGCATCGTGTTTGAAGAACCCACAGAACAAATGTTTTCCTTCAATTCTCCCTTAGGTGCCTGTCCTGAGTGTGAAGGATTTGGAAAGATTATCGGCATAGACGAACATTTGGTGATACCCAATCGCTCTCTGTCTGTCTATGAAGGTGCTGTGGTATGTTGGAGAGGAGAAAAAATGGGCATCTGGCGTGAAATGGTCATAAAAGGCGCAGAAAAGGCAGGCTTTCCCATCTTCACACCATATTACGAACTCACAGAGGAACAGCGACGCATGTTGTGGGAGGGCACTCCCTATTTCGAAGGCATCAACGCATTCTTCAAGATGGTCAGTGAGAATCAGTATAAGATTCAATACCGTGTGATGTTAGCGCGTTACAGAGGCAAGACCGTTTGTCCTACCTGTCATGGAACCCGATTGAAGAAGGAAGCTAACTATGTACGCGTAGGTGGGAAAAGTATCAGTCAGTTGGTAGAGATGCCTATCACAGAACTGAAACTGTTCTTCGAGCAACTCCAACTGAATGAGCATGAGCGTGAAGTCGCTAAAAGAATTCTGATAGAAATCAACAGTCGCCTGCAATTTATGCTGGACGTAGGTTTAGGTTATCTGACCTTGAATCGCGTCAGTAATTCATTATCTGGTGGAGAAAGTCAGCGTATCAATCTGGTGACATCCTTGGGAAGCAGTTTGGTGGGCAGCCTTTATATCCTT
>JAGCFP010000067.1 GCA_017650045.1 Bacteroidaceae bacterium
ATGTCGAAGGTCACCTCGATCTGTGGGATACCACGACGGGCTGGAGCGATGCCAGTGAGGTTGAACTGACCCAGTGTCTTGTTCTGAGCAGCCATTGGGCGCTCACCCTGCAACACGTGGATGGTTACCTCTGTCTGGTTATCAGCAGCGGTAGAGAAGGTCTCCGTCTTCTTGCAAGGGATGGTGGTGTTAGCATCTATCAACTTGGTCATCACGCCACCCAGAGTCTCGATACCCAGTGTCAGAGGAGTCACGTCGAGCAGTACCACGCCCTTGATCTCGTCTGTCAGCACAGCACCCTGAACAGCAGCACCTACAGCCACAACCTCATCTGGGTTCACACCCTTAGAAGGTACCTTGCCAAAGAAGTCCTCAACGAGCTTCTGCACAGCTGGAATACGGCTTGAACCACCTACCAGAATCACCTCATCAATCTCAGAAGCATTCAGGCTGGCATCCGACAGGGCCTTCTTACAAGGCTCTAAGCAAGCCTGGATCAGTCCGTGTGACAGGGCCTCAAACTTAGCACGGGTCAGAGTCTTCACCAAGTGCTTTGGCACACCGCCTACAGGCATGATGTAAGGCAGGTTGATCTCTGTAGTCGTAGTAGATGACAGCTCAATCTTAGCCTTCTCAGCAGCCTCCTTCAGACGCTGCATAGCCATTGGGTCTTGAGTCAGGTCGGCACCCTCGTCGTTCTTGAACTCCTGTACCAGCCAGTTGATGATTACCTGGTCGAAGTCGTCACCACCCAGGTGGGTATCACCATTGGTAGAAAGCACCTCGAACACACCGTCGCCAAAGTCGAGGATAGAGATATCGAACGTACCACCACCCAGGTCGAACACGGCGATCTTCATATCCTTCTGCTTCTTATCGATACCATAAGCCAAGGCAGCAGCCGTAGGCTCATTGACGATACGCTTCACGTTCAGACCAGCAATCTGACCAGCCTCCTTAGTGGCCTGGCGCTGAGAGTCGCTGAAGTAAGCAGGTACGGTAATCACTGCATCTGTCACTTCCTGACCCAGATAGTCTTCTGCGGTCTTCTTCATCTTCTGCAGAATCATGGCAGAGATCTCCTGTGGCGTGTACAGACGGCCGTCGATATCTACACGAGGCATATTGTTCTCGCTGCGTACTACCTTGAAAGGCACGCGCTGCACTTCCTTCTGTACCTGATCCCAGTTTTCACCCATGAAACGCTTGATGGAATATACGGTCTTGGTAGGGTTGGTGATAGCCTGACGCTTGGCAGGGTCACCTATCTTACGCTCACCGCCCTCTACGAAACCTACCACTGATGGAGTGGTACGCTTACCTTCGCTGTTAGCGATTACAACAGGTTCGTTGCCTTCGAACACGGCAACACATGAATTAGTAGTTCCTAAATCTATACCAATAATCTTTCCCATAATTGTATTATTTTTATTGTTATTATTCTTGTTGGTTCCGTCGCTCTTCAAGGCGCGACACTTAGAGAATAGCAAAGTATGTGCCAAACCATTTTAGGGCGCTTATATTATATAATGTATATGGGAAGAATGGCAGACTTGCTGACACTTTGGCATGAAGAATTATTAATAATATTAAAAAATCGTCAGTTCGAGTGTGACATTAAAAATTAATTACTACTTTTGGAGCCTGAACTTTTAATGACAATAAAAAATGAAGAAATTAAACAAACCTGCAATTCTGGTTGTTGACATGCTCAATGACTTTGTTTATGGGGCTTTGACATGCGATCGTGCCAAGGCTATCGTTCCCGCCACTGCTCGTCTGCTGGACGCTGCACGTGAGGCTGGTGTACCTGTGATCTTCTGCAACGACTGCCACCTGCCTGGCATCGACCGTGAGTTGATCATCTGGGGCGATCATGCTATCAAGGGTACTCCTGGTGCCGATGTGATTCCAGAATTGAATCTTTGCGATAAGGACTTCGTGGTGCCAAAGCGTCGCTACAGCGGTTTCTTCCAGACTGATCTGGACATCTTGCTGAAGGAGCTGGGTGTGAAGACAGTGGTGATGACAGGTCTGCATGCTCATATGTGCGTGCGCCACACTTCTGCTGATGCTTTCTGCCTGGGTTATGATGTAGTGGTTGCTAAAGAGGCTACCGACTCATTCACTGAGGAGGATTACCTGAATGGTCTGGCTTATCTGAAGACCTGCTATGGTGCTGACGCTTATACTAACGAGGAACTGATTGCCATGTTCTAAGAGAACATTTGCGATTAATTATAGATGTCCCCTGTCCTAAATCTGGACAGGGGATTTTTTTATGGTTATTCATTATGCCTCAAACACATAGCCATATCCCGTACGGCTGACTATGTTGTTGGCGTATGGACCTAACTTTTTACGGAGGCGGTTCACACCTGCGTGGTTACGTTTCGGTAACGATTTGTTTTGCATCGCTATTTTCATTACCTTTGCACCCATTAAATAATACAACTTTATAATTATGGCATTCATTAAGACAAACAACATCAAGGGCGACATTTTCGGTGGCATCACCGCTGGAATTGTCGCCTTGCCTTTGGCTTTGGCCTTTGGCATACAGGCATTCGGAAGTTTAGACGACCCCTCTGCCAGTTCTATGGGAGCATTGGCAGGACTGGTTGGCGCCACACTGCTGGGTTTCTTCGCCTCACTCTTCGGAGGCACGCACTCACAGATCAGCGGACCAACGGGACCCATGACCGTGATCACTGCCAGCCTCATCAGTGGCGTGTGGGCTTCACAACACTCGCTGAGTGCCGTGCTCATCAGCATGTCGATGGCAGGATTGTTCTGCGGACTGTTCCAGATCGTCTTTGGCCTCATCAAGATAGGCAAGTATGTGCGCTATATCCCCTACCCCGTGCTATCGGGCTTCATGAGCGGTATTGGCGTCATCATCATCCTGCAACAGTTCTACGCCTTGTTGGGACAGAAATCGCCTGTGCTGACGGTGGACATGATTACGGAACTGCCCGATCATCTCAACGCGAGCATCTCATTCACAGCATTGCTTTTAGGACTAGGTACCATTGCCATCATCTGGCTGATGCCTAAACTGACGAAGAAAGTGCCTGCCACACTGGTGGCACTCATCGTGATGACTGTGGTATCGTTGTTCCTCCACATGGATGAACGACTGCTGATTGGGGCTATTCCTGGAGGATTGCCTATGCCTTTCTTCCTGAAAGAAGGACTTTCGCTGCAGGGCTTAGACTGGATGCACATCCTCAAGGTATCGATAGTTCCAGGCTTGACATTAGCAGGTTTAGGAAGCATCGACACCCTGCTGACATCCGTAGTGGCTGATAACATCACTAAGACGCACCACAATAGCAATCAGGAGCTGATAGGTCAAGGCATCGGAAACATGATAAGTGGACTGTTCTGTGGCATTGGTGGTGCTGGTGCCACCATGCGTACCGTAGTAAATGTGAAGAGTGGCGGACGCACTCAGATAAGTGGTATGGTACATTCATTGTTTCTGTTGGCCATCTTGTTGGGACTGGGCGGACTGGTACGTTATGTGCCTCTGTCCGTGTTGGCTGGTATCTTGATTACTGTGGGATGGGGCATTATCGACTTCAAGGGCTTTCGCGACTTGGTGAAGATACCTAAGGCCGATGCTACTGTGTTGCTCATCGTGTTCCTACTCACTGTTCTGGTAGATTTGCTTACAGCGGTTGCCATAGGCATGGTGATAGCGTGCGTGCTGTTTATGAAGCGTGCCAGCGATCTGGTGGAAGGTGGCTACAGCTCAAGTGTGATGACCAACTTCGACAAGGAGAGTCCTTGGAGCGATGAGGGTGGCATCCCAGATAACGTACGTGAGAAGATTTACATCCAGCGACTGAACGGTCCTATCTTCTTTGGCACCATCACCAAGTTTCAAAGTGTGATGAGCGATGTGCCAGTAGATGCCAAGGTGGTGATCATACGCATGCGACTGGTAAGTTTCATGGATCAGAGCGGACTCTATGCCATGGAAACTGCCATCAAGGAGATACAGAGTCATGGGGCCGTGGTGCTGATGACCATCATACAGCCACAGCCTATGTACATGCTGCGCAAAATGGACGTGATTCCCGACCTGGTGCCTGAGGAACATACGTTTAAAACCTTTGAAGAATGTACGGAATTCCTACGAAATAAGTTGGCTTAAAAAGAGCGAAAAATTATTTTCGCAAATCTGCAAAAGGTCATATCATTTTATTATCTTTGCAGAAATTATCACCTTAATAATTTAGAGTTATGGGAAGAGTACTTATCATAGGTGCCGGTGGCGTAGCAACAGTGGCTGCGCACAAGGTGGCACAAAATACAGACGTGTTCAACGAGATAATGATTGCCAGCCGCACCAAGGCTAAGTGTGATGCCATCGTGAAAGCGATAGGAAACCCAAACATCAAGACTGCCAAGGTGGATGCCGATAGCGTGGAAGAACTGGTGAAATTGCTTAGCGACTATAAGCCTGACATCGTGATGAATCTGGCACTGCCTTATCAGGACCTTACCATCATGGAGGCTTGCCTGCAGACAGGAGTGAACTATCTGGATACGGCCAACTATGAGCCGCGTGATGTGGCACACTTCGAGTACAGTTGGCAATGGGCTTTCAAGGAGCGCTTTGAGAAGGCAGGTCTGACTGCCATTCTGGGCTGTGGCTTCGATCCAGGCGTAAGTGGCGTCTATACAGCATACGCTGCCAAACACCACTTCGATGAGATTCAGTATCTGGACATCGTGGACTGCAACGCTGGCAACCATCACAAGGCGTTTGCCACCAACTTCAATCCTGAAATCAACATCCGCGAGATCACGCAGAAGGGACAGTACTATGAGAATGGCGAGTGGCTGGAGACTGAACCACTGGAGATTCATAAGCCTCTGACCTATCCAAATATCGGCCCACGCGAGAGCTACCTGTTGCATCATGAGGAGTTGGAAAGTCTGGTACTTAACTACCCCACCATCAAGCGTGCACGCTTCTGGATGACCTTCGGACAGCAGTATCTGACGTATCTGGATGTGATTCAGAACTTAGGCATGAGCCGCATTGATGAGATTACTTACGAAGCTCCATTGGCTGATGAACCAACAAAGAATGTGAAGGTGAAGATCGTGCCGCTGCAATTCCTCAAGGCTGTGCTTCCTAATCCGCAGGATCTTGGTGCTAACTATGAAGGGGAGACCAGCATCGGTTGCCGCATCCGTGGTTTGAAGGACGGCAAGGAGCGTACGTATTATGTCTATAACAACTGCAGCCATCAGGAGGCTTACAAGGAAACAGGCATGCAGGGCGTAAGTTACACCACGGGTGTTCCTGCCATGATTGGTGCCATGATGTTCCTCAAGGGACTCTGGAAGAAACCAGGTGTATGGAACGTGGAGAACTTCGACCCCGATCCATTCATGGAGCAGCTCAACAAGCAGGGCTTGCCATGGCATGAAGTATTTGACGGAGACTTAGAGCTTTAATAATTCATTATTCATTATTTATAATTCATGAACGTTGGAGATAAAGCGCCTGAGATCTTGGGCATCAATGAAAAGGGTGAAGAGATAAAGTTGAGCAGCTATGCTGGTCGCAAGCTGGTGCTTTATTTCTATCCAAAGGACAATACCTCTGGCTGTACGGCTGAAGCTTGTAGCCTGCGCGACAACTACAGCGCACTGCGCAAGGCTGGCTACGAGGTGGTGGGCGTAAGTGTGGACAACGAGAAATCACACCAGAAGTTCATTGAGAAACACCAACTGCCCTTCCCTCTGATTGCTGATACGGACAAATCGTTGGTGGAGCAATTTGGCGTATGGGCAGAGAAAAGCATGTACGGACGTAAGTACATGGGTACCCTCCGCACCACCTTTATCATCAATGAAGAAGGTGTAGTGGAGCGCATCATCGGACCAAAAGAAATTAAAACAAAAGAACACGCATCACAAATATTAAAAGTTTAAAACATTAAAAGATTATGGTAAAGAAAAACGACGAAGAATTGGAGAACGGCACAAAAAGCCCTTCAAACGAGAAATTGAAAGCCTTACAAGCAGCAATGGACAAGATAGAGAAGAGCTTCGGCAAAGGCTCTATCATGAAAATGGGCGACGACAGTGTAGAAGAAGTGGAAGTGATTCCATCTGGATCCGTAGGACTCGACCTCGCTCTTGGCGTTGGTGGTTATCCTCGCGGACGCATCATAGAGATCTATGGTCCTGAGTCTTCTGGTAAGACTACCTTGGCCATTCATGCCATTGCAGAGGCTCAGAAGTTGGGCGGCATCGCTGCCTTCATCGATGCAGAGCATGCATTCGACCGTTTCTATGCAGCTAAACTGGGTGTAGATGTGGACAATCTGCTGATCTCGCAACCAGATAATGGTGAACAGGCTTTAGATATCGCTGAGCAACTCATCCGCTCTTCGGCTATCGACATTATCGTCATCGACTCTGTGGCAGCGTTGACTCCAAAGAAAGAGATAGAAGGTGAGATGGGCGACAGTGTGGTGGGCCTTCAGGCACGTCTGATGTCACAGGCACTTCGTAAACTCACATCGGCCATCAGCAAGACACGTACCTGCTGTATCTTCATCAATCAGTTACGTGAGAAAATTGGTATCATGTTCGGCAATCCTGAGACTACCACTGGCGGTAATGCGCTGAAGTTCTATGCTTCTGTGCGCATCGACATTCGTAGCGGACAGGCCATCAAGAACGGCGACGAAGTGCTGGGACGCTCCACACGCGTGAAGATTATCAAGAACAAGGTGGCGCCTCCTTTCCGCAAGGCTGAGTTCGACATCATGTTTGGCGAAGGTATCTCTAAGAGTGGCGAAATTGTTGATTTAGGCGTAGAACTGGGTATCATCAAGAAGAGTGGTTCGTGGTTTAGTTACAACGATACCCGTCTGGCACAGGGCCGTGATGCAGCAAAGCAAGTCATCATGGATAATCCTGAACTGGCAGAAGAGCTGGAAGCTAAAATTAAGGAAGGCATTAAGAATGCCAACTTAGAGACGCTGTAAGCAGTAAACAAGGTGAGTAAAACAGAATATTGAGGCGTGTATCATACCTCACCCTTTTCCCTCTCCTAATTAGGAGAGGGATTTTTATTTATGGATCAGTCGCTTCAAAGTTGCTTTCACCCGATGACGAAACGCATTGTAATACTCTATCTTATCGAGAGAGCGTTGGCATTCCTCTACACTAAACCCTCGCCCTTGGGCATACTTTGGTAAAAGCATCTCCTTAGCTTCATCGTTCATCTTGAGCATCAGCAACGAGCGCATGGAAAGGGGCACATCCGGATCTTGTTTCAACCATAGACGATTGATGTCAATCATCGCAAAATGGTAACCATCCGCCTCCTTATGCACTAATATATTTTTACGATTATAATCCCGATGTATGATACCTATTTCATGCAAATGCAACGTATAGGCCACAAACGCATCAATCAATGCCTCTTTCTCCCCATTCGTTTCACAAGCCTGGTAAGCCTCCTCTAAATCTGGATAGGGTAAATATTCTGAGATAAACCAAGCGGTGTGAAAGAAGCCATATTTTTTACGCACGATCATTGCCACCGGTTCGGCAGTTTCCAAGCCATTTTTTTTAAACAAATAGGCATTCTCCCAAGCACGCTGAGTCTTGTTTTTACGGAACCAAGTATAAATGATGCAGTTGGCTATGGTGGGACGCTTGAATCTCTTGATGACGAAACGCTGCTCTCCCACCCTTACCAACTCCACACGGTTACGACGCTCACGAAACACTTTCTCACAAGGATAATCTCCTTGCGGAATAGAAGCAATAAACGGCTCCAAGTGCTGATAAACAGGTGAGATGACAACTTTCATAAGTTTTTGCTACAATTCTATTACAAAAGTACATCATTCCCCGTTTTCCTGCAAATTCTTTAGCACGCTTTTTTGATCATTTCTCTATCTACACTACAACTGGAACCGATAAGAAGCGCCTACCATAAACCAGAAACCTGGTTGCGGCACATTACCATAGTCATAATACTTGGTATCAAAGAGGTTGTTCGCCTCTACATACAACTTATACTGTGGCATGTCATACGATAGGCGGGCATCCACCAAGCTATAGGGTTTGTAGTCCATCGTCTCACCACTGAGCAACTGGCAGTTGCCCACTCTATCCTGATAGCGGTAGGAGACGTGCATGTTCAACTTATCCACCAGATGGAGGTTGAGTTGTGCCACCAACTTATGACGCAGGTATTCCAACGCATATTGCGAAGAGAGGTTGGGCTCCAAGTCCTTGTCCTGATCAATATAGCTATAGGCCACATTGAAAGAGCGCAAGAACTGCTGATGAGGCAGCAACTGCTGGAAATCCAGACTGACATTAGCCTCAACACCTAATGAATTCAACTTGGTATGATTCATGGATGTCCAAACGGCATCTGCCCCATCGTTGCGATCCAGAATCCAGTCGATCATGTTCTTGCCATGATGGTGGTACACACTCAAAGTGGCACGCACTCCATTAGAGAGGTACTTCACGCCACCCTCTATGGCTTGCATCTCCTCAGGCTTCAGGTACTTATCGGCCTTGTGTCCACCCACAGAATAATACAGTTCTGTGAAGGAAGGCATGCGTAAGGAGGTATTGTAAGAGGCATAGAGTTTCCAGTTCTTAGCCAACTGATAGCTGGCATCGGCACCTGGATAGAGCTTGAAGTCCATCTCATTCCATGTATTCTTGGCAGCAATGAAGCCAGCGGAGAAGGTGAAACGACGAAGCAGCACGTTGTGTTCCACATGCAGACTGAGGTTGCTGCGATTCAATCCTAAGGTATAGTCGCGTTCCGTGCCGTGAATATGCCTTGGCTTATTCAGCGGCTCACCCAGATTGCCACTGATTAAGTCCTCGTTACGAAACTCCGCACCAAAGGCCGTCTTTCCCAACATCGTCTCGAAATAGCTGTTCAGATTGAGCCCATAGACATCGGTACGGTTGTAGTTATAACGCATCACATCAGGCTTGTCGCGATAACCCTCGTAACGGTCGTAACTACGATTCCAATACACTGCAGGCTTGAAGTGCAAGAAACCCTTGGTCTCTGCTTGCACGGTGGTATAATACTTCCGCGTGTGCTCATACTGATCATCGGCTTTCCATTTAGGTGTGGCATAAAACGTACTGGATCCCCAGCCCTTGTCGCTCACCCCTGCATGCCAATTCAGTTTCACTTGTTCATGGTCGTACTGTCCTTGATAGAAAGCCTTCAGCACTAAGAAATCACCATTAAGCCCTCCAGCTTGATTTCGGGTATAGCCATCACTGCGCGTCACACTGGCAGACACCTGATTATTAAATCCTCCATGCACCACATTGATTCTGCCCCCACCACGGAAATAGCCGAAAGAGCCCCCTTCGGCATGCACATCGGCACTACTTTCCTTCTCCTGACGCGTCACAATGTTGATGGCACCCACCAAGGACGACGTACCATAGACACGTCCCGCAGGACCTTCGAGCACCTCGATGCGCTCTATTTCACTGATGTCAAATGGAAAATCGGCCACGTTATGGCCAGTCTGAGGATCGCCGATGTTGATCCCATTGAGAAGGACGGTGATTTGATCGAACGTGCCACCGCGCACGCTGATGTCGGTTTGTGCCCCAATAGGACCTCGTTGGCGGACATCAACACCAACGGCATACTTTAAAAGGTCAACTACACTCTGCACAGGCGCCGCCGCGATAGCCTCGCGGTTGAGTACAGTCACCATTCTCGCTGCCTGACCTAAGGTCAGGGGTACCCTGCTGCCCGTTACCTCCACTTCTTCCAACTCATACTGTGCTTCTGGCTGCATTGGAGTGGTCACGTTCTGAGCGCTCAGACTGTCGGGATTGGCAAAAGCCAAAGAAGTGACAGCCAGCACACCGATGTTGACCTGAACCTTCAATGAGCGGAACACTGCATAAGGGCTGTTCTGGAAGTGCTTGAAACGCACCACAGGTTGGCCTTTCCGAATGTTTTTTCTCATGTTGTTTTAATAAGTTTATGATTAAATATCACTTCACCACTTCCACCTCGATCATCACTGGGAAATGATCGCTAGGAACGCGAGCTGTGAATTTCTTAGAATCTTCGGTATTAGGACCCTCCATAAATGGCTCCGTGCGCGGTGTATTGTCTATCTTGGCACGGTAAGTATCCGTAAGGATGCCATAACGCTTTACATGAAACTCCTTCGTTAGGAAGATATGGTCGATGCGGGCATCATCCATACGGTCGGGATGGAAATCGTTCCAGGTCCCCACATTATCATACACGATGTCGGCCACCTCATAGGCATCGCGCATCAAACCTGAATTGGCAAGCAACAGATAGCCACTGTCGCGTTGATCCACATTGAAGTCGCCAGAGAGTACAGAAGGCAAGCCTTCCCTGTCCTCATCCTCTTGCACCTTACGGAGAATCAACTTCGCACTCTCGGCACGTGCCACCACGCCTATATGATCCATGTGCAGATTATAATACATAAAGGTGAAGCCCGTGGTTTTCTCACGGAATTTTCCCCAGGTACAGACACGAGGCAAAGCAGCATCCCATCCCACATTCGGACGGTCGGTAATCTCCGAGAGCCAGAAGTCGCCATGCTCCAGCACATCGAACTTATTGGTATCGTAGAAGATCGCGGCATGCTCCCCCTTTTCAGCACCATCGTCGCGTCCTACACCAATAAAGTCGAATCCTGGAAGCTGTGCCTTCATGTCATTGAGCTGACTCAGAAAACCCTCTTCCGTGCCGAAGATGTCAAATTGGTGGAAGCGTATCAGTTTCACGATGTAAGGATAACGCTGGTTCCAGCCATTGCCGTTCTCATAATCACTCTGAGTGAGCAAGCGGATATTGTAAGTGGCGATAATCATATTCTGTGCATTAAGTGACAACACGCTGAGCATCAGCATCAGGACAAGGTTAAATAACTTCTTCATTTTCTCTCAGTTTTAGAATTTTAGTACAAATGTATAAAAAAACTTGCACAATAAGACAAAAATAATCCTTTTATATGCATGGATAATGAGAAAAATAATCGTATATTTGTACAGGCAACGAAAACTAAGCAAATGAAAAACATGAAAGAGATTTATTTGGCAGGGGGATGCTTTTGGGGAGCAGAGCATTTCCTAAAGCAAATTAATGGAGTAACGCACACAGAAGTTGGCTACGCCAATGGTAATGTGCCCGATCCTACCTATCAACAGGTTTATACCGATACTACCGGTTATGCAGAAACGGTCCATGTGGAATATGATCCCGAAGTGATTAGTCTTAAATTCCTGCTACGTTTGTATTTCAAGGCAATAGATCCCATCAGTTTGAACAAGCAAGGGGAAGACATCGGCACGCGCTATCGTACAGGCATCTACTTCACCGACCTTCAGGATATTCCTACCATCAAAGAGGTGTACCAAGAGGTAGCCGACATCTACAATGCCCCACTGACGGTGGAATTCTGTCCGCTGAAGAACTTCTACAAAGCCGAAGAATACCATCAGGACTATCTGGACAAGAACCCTACAGGCTATTGCCATTTGAACCCAGAACTGTTCAAGATGGCACGCAAAGCTAAAATGAAATGATTTTTACAACAAAAATTTTAGATTATTAACGTACCACCTATAGAGGATATTGAAACAAAAGTGATACCTTTGCAACGAAATTTTAATACAACTAAAAAATGAAGAAATTTTTATGGATGATGCTGTCAGTTTTTGCACTGACACTCAACGCGCAGAACAGCGTGTATGATTTTAAAGTAGCCGACTTAGATGAGAACACCGTATCCATGGATACATACAAGGGCAAAGTTCTCCTCATCGTCAACACAGCTACCAAGTGTGGCTTTACTCCTCAGTATAAGGAACTTCAGGAGATTTATGAGAAATATCAGGCACAGGGTTTCGAGGTACTCGACTTCCCATGCAACCAGTTTGGGGAGCAGGCTCCTGGCAGCAACGAAGAGATTCATAAGTTCTGCACAGACAATTATGAGACCACCTTCCCTCAGTTCTCTAAGATCGATGTGAACGGTGAGAATGCCGACCCTCTCTTCACTTTCCTGAAAGCACAGCAAGGCTTCAAGGGCTTCCCAGGCGAGCGTGGCCAGATGATGGATCAGATGATGCAGCGTCGTGACCCCGACTATGCTCAGAAGAGTGACATCAAGTGGAACTTCACCAAGTTCCTGGTGAACAAGAACGGCGAGGTGATTGCCCGTTTCGAGCCCACCGAGGACATGGCTGAGGTTGAAGCACAGGTGAAGGCACAGCTTTAAATACCATTAATCTAATAATAATAAATGAAAACAGTTTACGACTATTCAGTAAAAGACCGTAAAGGCAAGATGGAATCACTTCGGGAATATACCGGAGAAGTTCTGCTTATTGTCAATACCGCTACGCGCTGCGGGTTTACCCCACAGTACACAGAGTTAGAACAACTCTATGAGAAGTACCATGCACAAGGCTTTGAAGTGCTCGACTTCCCATGCAATCAGTTCGGACAGCAGGCTCCTGGTACTGCTGAGGAAATCCGTGAATTCTGCCAATTGAATTACGGCACTAAGTTTCCTCAGTATAAGAAGGTAGAGGTAAATGGTGAGAAGGCCGACCCTCTCTTCAAGTTCCTCAAGAGCCAGAAGCCTTTTGGTGGTTTTGATATGGAGCACCCCATTGCTAAGATTCTGGATGAAATGCTCTCCAAGGCAGATCCTAACTACAAAGACTCTCCCGATATCAAGTGGAACTTCACCAAGTTCCTCATTGGTAAAAAAGGCGAAGTGGTAGCCCGTTATGAACCAACAGACAGTATTGAGAAAATTGAAGAAGCCGTAATCAAGCAATTGGCAAAATAATTTTCTACACGTAAAAAATCCATTTCCCTCGTGAGGCCGTAAAATTTTCCTCACGAGGGATTTTTTATTGCCAAATCGTCATTTCCCTCCCCTCTCCATCCGTCAAAAAGTCAGAAAATCCTCCTTGGCAAACCATTTGCAGCCTTTCTGGTGTAATTTTGAATAATCATTAAAGAAAGGAGAAAGATAATATGAACTTCAACAATTTTACCATTAAAGCACAGGAGGCTGTGCAAGAAGCTGTGAACCTTGTACAGAGCAAGGGACAGCAAGCTGTGGAGCCGCTTCACCTGCTTAGTGGTGTGCTCCGACAGGGAGAGAATGTCATCAAGTTCATCTTCCAAAAACTGGGCATCAACACGGCAAGCGTTACACAGCAAGTGAATGCAGAGATAGATAAGCTCCCGCACGTACAAGGTGGTGAACCTTACTTAAGTCGTGAGAGCAACGAGGTGCTTCAAAAAGCCATTGATTACTCCAAGCAGATGGGCGATGAATTTGTATCCATCGAGCCAGTACTTTTGGCCTTACTGAATGTCAACAGTACGGCAGCCACTATCTTGAAGCAGGCAGGCATGAATGAGAAGGAACTGCGTGCAGCCATCACGGAACTTCGTAAAGGCAGCACCGTGAACTCTCAATCGGCTGAGGATCAATATCAGGCTTTGGAGAAATATGCCATCAATCTGAATGAAAGGGCCAGAAGCGGGAAACTGGATCCTGTAATCGGACGTGATGATGAGATTCGTCGTGTCCTGCAGATTTTAAGCCGTCGTACAAAGAACAACCCTATTTTGATAGGTGAACCTGGTACAGGTAAGACAGCCATCGTGGAAGGATTGGCACACCGTATATTAAGAGGGGATGTGCCAGAGAATTTGAAGAACAAGCAGGTGTATTCACTGGATATGGGTGCCTTGATTGCTGGTGCCAAATACAAGGGTGAGTTTGAGGAGCGTCTGAAGGCCGTCATCAATGAGGTGAAGAAGGCCGAAGGAAACATCATCCTCTTCATCGATGAGATCCACACACTGGTGGGTGCCGGTAAGAGTGAAGGTGCCATGGATGCTGCCAACATTCTGAAGCCTGCCTTGGCACGTGGCGAACTGCGTAGCATTGGTGCCACGACGTTGGATGAATACCAGAAGTACTTTGAGAAGGATAAGGCCTTGGAACGTCGATTCCAGACCGTGATGGTGGATGAGCCTAGTACGCTCGACAGTATCTCTATCCTTCGTGGACTGAAGGAGCGCTATGAGAACCATCACCATGTGCGTATCAAGGATGATGCCATCATCGCTGCTGTGGAGTTGAGCAACCGCTATATCAGCGACCGTTTCCTCCCTGATAAAGCCATCGACTTGATGGATGAAGCCGCTGCAAAGTTGCGCATGGAGATCGATTCCGTTCCTGAGGAACTGGATGAAATCATACGTAAAATCAAGCAGTTGGAGATTGAGCGTGAAGCCATCAAACGGGAGGATGATCAACCGAAATTGGAACAGATCGGTAAGGAACTGGCCGAACTGAAGGAACAGGAGAGTCAGTATAAAGCCAAGTGGCAGAACGAGAAAACCTTGCTTGATAAGATTCAGCAAGACAAGGTAAGCATCGAGCAACTGAAGTTTGATGCCGACCGTGCCGAGCGTGAAGGTGATTATGGAAAGGTGGCAGAGATTCGCTATGGCAAATTACAGCAGTTGCAGCACGATATCGAGGAAACTCAGGAGCGTCTGCATCAGATGCAAGGCGACAAGGCCATGATCAAGGAGGAAGTCGATGCTGAGGACATTGCCGATGTGGTATCGCGTTGGACAGGCATTCCTGTGAGCAAGATGCTGCAGAGCGAAAAGGAAAAGCTATTGCACTTGGAAGACGAGTTGCACAAACGTGTCATCGGACAAGACGAAGCCATCCAAGCCGTCTCTGATGCCGTACGTCGCAGTCGTGCGGGTCTGCAAGATCCTAAGCGTCCTATCGGCTCATTCCTCTTCTTAGGAACCACGGGGGTGGGTAAGACAGAATTGGCCAAGGCATTGGCAGAATTCCTGTTCGATGATGAGACCATGATGACGCGTATCGACATGAGTGAGTATCAGGAGAAATTCAGCGTTTCTCGTCTGGTTGGTGCCCCTCCTGGATACGTGGGATACGATGAAGGCGGACAACTGACGGAAGCCGTGCGTCGTAAGCCTTACAGTGTGGTGCTTTTCGACGAAATCGAGAAAGCCCATCCCGATGTGTTCAACATCCTGCTGCAAGTGCTTGATGACGGTCGTCTGACGGACAATAAGGGTCGTACGGTGAACTTCAAGAACACCATCATCATCATGACCTCCAATATGGGTAGCAGTTATGTACAAAGTCAGATGGAACGCTTGACAGAGCACAACCGTGCTACCATCCTTGAAGAGACCAAGAACGGTGTGATGGAGATGCTTAAGAAGCAGATTCGTCCGGAGTTCCTGAACCGTATCGACGAGGTGATCATGTTCACGCCGCTCAACGAGCAGGAGATTCGTGAGATCGTTACCTTGCAAGTCAATGGTGTGAAGAAGATGTTGCAGCAAAACGGTGTCACCTTAGAGTTGACACCCGACGCTATCGACTTCCTGGCACATGTGGGCTACGATCCAGAGTTCGGTGCCCGTCCTGTGAAGCGTGCCGTACAGCACTACTTACTGAACGACTTGTCGCGTAAGCTCTTGGCAGAGGAAGTGAATCGTACGAAACCAATCATCGTGGATTACTTCGGCGATGGACTGGTGTTCCGCAACTGATAGATAGATCTCTAATAAAAAAGCCATATCGGTTCCTACCGGTATGGCTTATTTTTTTCTCTAACTAAGAAATTACAACTTCTTAATTGTTTCCTTCACTTGCAGCGTGTTATTACGGGAAACGGGAAGGAACTCGTGGCAATGCTTGATCAGCAGTTGTACAGCCCCCGATTTGGAAATAATCTGTTCCACTTGCTGAAGATTTACCAAGAAAGCCCGATGACAACGCACGATCATTGGATAGTCGCGCAGATCATCTTCCATTTGCTTCGATGTGGCACGTAGCATATCGTTACGTACCTTACCATCTTGCCAGTGATACACCTTCACATAATTACCCACCGCCTCGATATACAGCAAATCAGAGACCTGCAGTGTGATAGAATCACTGGTGGTTCCCCTAAGCACTATCGTCGATGAAGGCTGTGCCTGGACCACTTCCTGTTTGCGGGTATTCAGCTGCAACTGCTCATTCAGCAACTTTGTTTCTTCCAGCTCCATGGCCAGAAACTTACTGCGGTATTTAAAGCGCCAATAGAGACCGATGGCAAAAGAGCAGAAAGCAATGATAAGCAGCGTTTCCAAGAAATTACTCCAAGACAGTTGGTTGCCTTCCACCCGACTATTCAATACGAAATGGCGATAGATGCAGATGACAAAGGCCACAAGCGGTGTGTTGATGAGTTGGAAATAGAGATTACGACGTATGATGTAATCCACCCCATAAGCATCCGTCATAGGCATCCTGACGATGTATTTCATCACCAGATCAGACAATAGGCATACCACTACGCCCATTAAAAAGATGAGCAACAGATGCACATAAGCTTCCCATTGCCACACATCCAGTCCGAAAGGCTTGAACACCGCTAAAGCCAGCGTCGTGAAAAAAGCACTGGCAACGCGGACACTAAGTATCTCTTGCAATTTTTTATTCATACGCTACGCAAAGGTAGGATAAAAAAATGAAAAACAAAGCCATTCGTCACGCTATTCGTCACAGAATCCTGTCATTCATCACATACACCTGCAGAATATCCCAGATATTTGGAGGGTTGCAGAAGCCACTATACCTTTGCTTCAGAAAACGAACAGTCACACAGTGCTGCAACTTTTCATAAACATGCTACGTCTAACATTTAAAACATACCATTATGAAACCAAGAACTGTTATCGGAATCATTTTCATAGTAGCCAGCTTACTTAAACTGGCCGCCATGTGGGGAATCATTCATTGGAGTTTCCTGGAAAGTGCCACACAAGGCACTGCTGCCATATATTTCGCTATCTTCTTATTGATGTTTGTAGGTATCAGCCTCATCATCAACGATCTCAGAGATGGGAAGATAAAGAATAAGTATTTATTTATGAAAGCCAAAGGCGTTATCGGCATCTTGCTCGTAGTGCCCTGCTTACTCAAACTGGCCACCATGTGGGGACTCATTCACTTCAGTTGGCTGGAAAGGAACTCCATGAATACATTGGAAATATACGTGCTACTCTTCGTAATGCTATACGTAGGTATATGGCTGATTGTTGATGGATTCAGAAAGAGTCCCGACCAATGGTTGCAACGTCCTTTACCCATAGGAGAGGATGGTAAGCGCATCAGCTGCTCCGTAAGCTTTGGTGGCGATGAATATATCTATCACGGCGAACCGTTTCATGGCGCACACCTTAGGACCAAATGTGGAGGCATCCGTATGGATCTGCGTGAAGCCATTATCACAGAGGATGAGGAGATTGACATCAGCACGTTCATGGGAGGCGTGGAGTTATTGGTACCACCCACAGTGAATGTGGTCGTGAAGAGTCGCAGCTTTATCGGTGGTGTGGGCAATCATACCATCAAAGCAACCGATCCCGCAGCGCCTTGTCTGCACATCATAGCGAGCAACATAATCGGTGGCGTAGATATTAAATATTAAAAGAACTAAACAATGAAGACAATGAAAAGATTATTTGTACTGACCATCGCATTAATGGTGGCAATGACGACCTTTGCCAAGACGCAAGATATAGGCGGAAAAGTGGTAGATGCCCAAGGGAATCCCTTGCCTTACGTGAATGTGGTACTGTTGGCACTACCCGACTCTACGTTCGTACAAGGGGCAGTGACCGATGATCAAGGTATTTATAAAATCACAACGACCCAGAACGACGGATTGCTCAAGTTCTCGAGTGTAGGGTATGTCACCACCATTGTAAAAGCCGCTGACGGACTGACCATCCAGTTGGAAGAAGACGCACAGATGCTTGGTGAGGTGGTGGTCAAAGGCACATTACCAAAAACCAAGCTGACAGGCGAAGGCTTGCAGACCAATATCCGTGGTTCTGTGTTGGAGAATGCAGGAACAGCGGATGATGTACTGGCCAAAACCCCAGGTATCATCAAAGGGCAGAATGGCATTGAAGTCATCGGAAGAGGTGCTCCACTGGTGTATATCAATGGCCGCAAGCTCACAGATGCCTCCGAATTAACTCGTTTGCAGAGTAACGAGATCCAGAGCATTGAAGTCATCACCAATCCTGGCGCCCAGTATGATGCCACCGTACGCAGTGTGGTACGCATCCGTACCATCCGCAGACAAGGCGATGGCTTCAGCTTCAACCTCAATGCCGCTGATGCCCAATCGCTACATTGGAGTGAAGGGAACGATCCCTCTGGCGCTTTCAATATGAACTATCGCACTGGAGGTGTAGATCTCTTTGGTGGCATCAATTATGCCCGCAATACTTCCCGTCAGGAAAGTGATCTGGAGAAAGCCACATTCGGTAAGTACCTCATCGAGAATAAGGGCAGTCTGCTGAATGAATACAAAGGACAGAGCCTCTATGGAAATGCGGGTGTGAACTGGCAAATCTCCAACGACCACTCTGTGGGTGGCAAAATAGAATGGGGTACGCAGTTGCAGTATGATGTGCATACCGTGGTGAACGACAATGTCTTCAAGGATGGCATACAGACCGATAAGCTATCCACCATCTCCGACGATCTGATTGGCGATGACCCTATTTACAATCTGGGAGCCAACCTCTATTATAATGGTAAGGTGGGTGAGAAACTGGGGATGGATGTGAACTTGGATTATTACGATACCAAGAACTCTTCTAAATCCGTCTCAAGAGAAGGCAGCTCGATGACACATGATGCAGAGATCCATAGCCAGAGCAACAGCGTCAGCAAACTTTATGCAGCGAAGGTGGTCTTGTCCTATCCTGTTTGGAAGGGACAGTTGCAGGTAGGTACGGAAGAGACATTCTCACGTCGTGACGACAATTATGCCGTCTCAGGTATCACGATCCCTGCTTCAGAAGCCCAAGTGAAGGAAGATAACTACGCAGGCTTTGCCTCCTATGCGTTCTATCTGCCAAAGTTTGGACAGGTAAGTGCTGGAGCGCGCTTTGAGCATGTGCGCTATGCCTATGAAGATGCGTTGATGCCAGAGAATGATCTGATACGCAATTATAGCAATCTTTTCCCAACGGTCTCTTATGCAGGAAGTGTGGGTAAGGTACAACTGATGTTGAGCTATAGCGCTAAGACCACCCGTCCGAATTATGCCAATCTCTCCAGTGCCATCCGCTACAACAGCCGCTATATCTGGCAGAGTGGTAATGCACAACTCCAACCTGAGATTACGCATAACATCAGTGCCACAGCTGTGTACAAGTTCTTCACACTGATGGTGAATTATTCGCGCACCAACGACCCAATCATGACGTGGTCATCACCTTACAATGACGAGGGTGTAGTGCTGGTGAAGCCACGTAATATCGAAACACCGTTTAGAATGTTGGTGGCTTATGCCATGCTCAATCGCACCTTTGGCGCTTGGAACATGAACTATACCATTGGTCTGCAGAAGCAATGGCTCACCATCAATGCCCCTGATCCTCGTGAAGCCTCTGGTATCCGTGTGACCAAGTTCAATGACAAACCGATGTTCTTGGCACAACTCCTCAACACCTTTACGGTGAAAAACGGTTGGCAGTTTGAATTAGGTGGTTTGATGCAGTCGAAAGGTTATATGCAGAATCTCTATCTGAGGAATGTGTACTTCGACCTCACAGCTGCGGTGCAGAAAACGCTCTTGAAAGACAATTCGCTGGTGCTGCGCTTGGAAGGGCACGACTTAGCAAGACAGGCCCATGCCAATGTGGATAGCGACTTTGGCAGTCACACCATCAAGCAGACCAACATGATGGATACGCAGAAGGTAAAGTTCTCTATCCGCTATACCTTCAATACGGCCCAGAGTAAGTATCGTGGCACAGGTGCAGGCGCTGAGGAAAAATCAAGAATGTGATATTGGAAGTTGATGTATCTTTTTTATATCTTTGTCCTAGTAATTAACTTAATAATAACGGCTATGGATAATGAAATGAAATGTTGTCAGAGCTGTGGCATGCATATGAAAAAGACATTGTTACTGCTATTAGCATTATTCACTATACAATTGTACGGACAAGATCTGTCCCATTATAAACGAGTAGTGAAGGAACTTAGTTCCGCCAAGTACCAAGGTAGAGGCTATGCCAAGAACGGTGCTAACAAGGCGGGAAAATTTCTACAGAAGGAGTTTGAGAAAGCTGGAGTCGACGAGGTGATTTGCCAGCCTTTCAAGTTGGACATTAACACCTTTTCAGGCAAGATGAAACTGTCTGTTGATGGAAAGAAGCAGGTTCCAGGAGTAGATTTCACCATGCGTGAGTATGCGCCTGGTGTAAAGGGCACCTTCCCTCTCTATTACATCGATACCCTGCATTATGATGCTGACAAGATATTTCAGGACTTAGACCGCCCAGAGAACAAGGATGCTTTTGTAGTGTGCGATTTCATGTTCTCCTACAAACATAGGGAGGACTTTGCTAAGATGCAGAAAAATGGTGGGGCTCCTAACGCTGGTATCCTCTTTACATGGGAAGAACCGCTGAAGTTCTATAAGGCTTACGGAGAGAAAGTCATAGATAAACCTATTCTATGGGTGCCTTATCGATTCCCCAAAGATGCAAAGAGCATCAGCACTGACATAGAAAACCAATTTTTGAAAGATTACGAGTGTTTCAATGTGATTGCCAAGGTGGAGGGAGAACGGCACGACAGCTGTTATGTCTTCACTGCCCATTATGATCACTTAGGTAACCTGGGAAAGAAAGTATTTTATGCTGGTGCCAACGATAACGCATCGGGTACTGCTACCATCGTGACCTTGGCCGCTTATTATGCCAAGCATCGTCCTGCATACGATATGTATTTCATTGCTTTTTCTGGAGAGGATGCCTTTCTTAGAGGTTCTGAGTACTTTGCCAACCACCCCATCATGCCGTTAGAGCAGATTAAGTATCTCTTCAATATCGACATGATAGGTGACAACAACCCTGTAGCATACTGCGAGGTGAGTGATGAAGGCATGAGAGGGTTTGCTTTGTTCGAGAAGATTAATAATGAGATGCATCACTTCAAGGCATTAAATCGTGGAGAACTGGCTGGCAATAGCGACCACTATCCCTTTGCCACACGCCATGTGCCTTGCATCTTCATAGAGAACGAGAATGGCGATGCCTTTAAATACTACCACACCATTCACGACAACTGGAAGAATGCTGTTTTCGATAGTTACGAACCTGTCTTCCGCTTAGTACGTGATTTTGTAGAGCAATATAAATAAATCTGCATGATGGAAACTGATCGCATATTATTACGCCCTTGGAGAGACAGCGATGCAGAAGCACTTTTCAAATATGCTTCTGACCCTGACGTAGGGCCTCGTGCAGGGTGGCCACCTCATACAAGTATAGAGGGAAGTCTGCATATTATCCACACCATCTTTCATAGTGACCATATTTGGGCCATCGAACTTAAAGAAACTGGTGAGGCTATTGGGTGCATTGGCTACTATACTTATGGTGAAAGCAACATCAACATTGGCGAAAACGATGCAGAGGCTGGCTATTGGGTAGCCAAGCCCTATTGGAACCAGGGCATCTGCACAGAGGCTTTACAGTTACTGATAGATTATTGCTTCAAAGTGAAAGGTTTCCAGACCTTATGGAGCGATTTCTTTATCAACAACCCTGCCTCAGGCCGTGTAATGGAGAAATGTGGCTTTTATGATACAGGAGATATTAACTGGTGCAGTCATCTCTATCATGGTGACAATCAACCCGTAAAGATAATGAGATTAGACTCCGCCTTCCAGGTCAATTAGGATACGAAGAATGAAACGACTTTTATATCTGGACAATCTGAAAGTATGCCTGACGGTGCTGGTGATATTCCATCACGCTGGCCAGGCATACGGCGATGGTGGGGCCTGGGCCTATACACCAAGTAATCCTGCTGAGGTGATGCCCTGGATATGGCACTTCTTCTCAGTAAATGCCGCTTTCTTTATGGGGCTTTTCTTTTTGATTTCTGGATATTTTGTGCCCATGAGTTTCGACAAGCAGGGAGCTAAGGTGTTTGTGCAAAAGAAACTCATCCGCCTGGGTATTCCGCTTTTGCTGATGGGTGGACTGATTTCTGTATTGTCTGGCAAGCTTGAAATTGCTCACATGTGGTATATTGAGAGTTTGCTTGTATTCTGTCTGATTTACGCCCTGATACGACTAATATGTAAGCCTGACTGTGGCAGTTGTTCGTCAAAACCCACCATCATAGGACTTCTAATATTTAGCAGTGTAATGGGCATAGGCAGTTATTTCATCCGTCAAGTTTCTCCACAGGATCATTGGATATGGCCTTTTGGTATCATTCCCTTACCAATGGAACCCGCTCATTATCTGCAATACGTCATGATGTTCGTCATTGGCATTCTGGCCCGTCGATTTGGTTGGTTTGAAAAGATGAGCAACGCAACAGGAGCAATTTCGCTTGCGATTGGATGTGCTTTAACATTGGGCATCTATTTGCGCAATGGTGAGGTTTGGAACGACTTCGTTACTAAATGGTTTGGCGTTTACGAATCACTCTTGTGCGTATTTATCTGCTTTGGATTGATTTGGCTGTTTCGCGAATATGGCAATTGTGACAGTAAGTTCTGGAAATGGTGTGCTGCCCAGTCATATGGAGCCTACATCTTCCATCTATTGCTGATGATAGCTTTGCAGAATGCGGTTGACAGCATCTGGATGGGTGCCTTCGGTAAATTTGTGTTCATCGGCACCATTACCACCATCGTGTCGTTTGTGCTTACATGGCTGCTGCGGCTGATTCCTGGTGTAAAGAATGTATTATAACATCAAATAAATAAAAGGATATGAATAAAGAAATGAAATTCTGTCAGAGTTGCGGCATGCCGCTAACTGAAAATATTCTCGGCACAAATGCCGATGGAAGTAAGAATGAAGATTATTGCATGTATTGCTACAGGGATGGCCAGTTCCTGCAAGACTGTACGATGGACGAGATGATTGAACATTGCGCTCAATTTGTGAATGCCGTTAATGAAGGGTTAGAAAAACCCATTACCAAAGAGGAATATATTGGCATGATGAAATCGTATTTTCCCCAGTTGAAGCGTTGGCGCCAAACGTTAGATGTTAGTAAAGATGAAGTCACGAATGTTAACCCCGCTTTGGCAGGGGTTAAAGAACTCATTGCACAGATGGCCGACAAACTGCCCATCGCTTACATCTCATCAGTGGACCAAGATGGTTTTCCTTGGACCAAGGCCATGTTGAAGCCACGCAAGCGTGAGG
>JAGCFP010000068.1 GCA_017650045.1 Bacteroidaceae bacterium
CATATAGCGCTCCATAACCATCTGGGCCGTACGTCCACGTTCCATCATGTCACGCTGAATCACACGAATCAGTCGCTCATCTGGATCGGCATCCACGTAAATCTTCAAGTCCATCATGTCGCGCAACGTGGTGTCATAGAGTGCCAAGATTCCCTCGATGATAACCACCTCACGTGGAGCGATGTGAATGGTTTCAGGTTGTCGCGTACTGGTGATATAATCGTAGGTAGGCTCCTCTATACTTTTCCCCTCGCGCAGAGCTGTCACATGCTCGTGCAACAAGTCCCAATCGAAAGCATTGGGATGGTCGAAGTTGATGAGTTGTCTACGGTCTGCAGGCACGTTACTGCTGTCCTTGTAATAGGAGTCAAGAGGCAGGAGCACTACTTCACCTTGAGGCAAGCTTTCCATAATTTTGTTCACGACGGTGGTCTTCCCAGAACCCGTGCCGCCAGCTATTCCGATAATCAGCATATCCTAGTATTTTTGATTAATTGATACAAAAGTAATGAATAGTTGGCACACTGCCAAATATGTGCTTTAGAAAAGCTCAGAGAGTTCCTATGCGTAAGAGATTTTGCTGCTCCACACAAAAAATATTTTTCCTGTGTGTACTAGGAATATTTCTTTGTATATTACTATTTATTTTCTATCTTTGCACTGCAAAAAAAGTAGTGTTGTATACAAATCACAATCAAGCATTATGAGAAAATGGGTATTAGCGGTGATAGGGATGGTGATAGCTATCACTGCGTTTCCACAGATACAAGAACCAGTAACATTCTCTCAGCAACTTAGGAAGATCTCTGAAACTGAAGCAGAAATAGTATTTACGGGTAAGATAGATCGTGGTTGGCACGTCTATTCTACCGATTTAGGGGATGGTGGTCCCATAGAAGCAGTTTTGGAAGTGGAACACATCACGGGAGCTGAACTGGATGGCAAACTCCTGCCACAGGGAAATGAAATCTCCGATTATGACAAGCTTTTCGAAATGCAGGTACGTTGGTTTGAGAACGAGGCACAGTTTGTGCAGCGCCTTAAGCTGACGGGTGGACCGTGGCGTGTGGAAGGTTATCTGACTTATGGTGCTTGTAACGATCAGAACTGCTTGCCTCCTACGGATGTGAACTTTAGCTTTAGTGGTTCGGCTCAAGCTCCTGCGGTTGCAGTGGCAGCGACCACTCCTGTTGAGCAGACTCCTGTGCCTGTGGAAGCCCCTACAGAGACGACTCCAGAACCGGTTTTACCTGTGGTTGAAGAGACTGTAGGCGATGTATCTTCTGGCATAGGTGGTATAGGCTCAGCACTTTGGGCTCCTGTGGTGGATGAACTGCATGCGATGGGAGAGGCGATAGGTACCACGGATCGCTCATGGTTATACATTTTCTTTGCAGGATTCTTAGGTGGTTTGCTGGCCCTTTTCACCCCATGTGTGTGGCCCATCATTCCGATGACAGTGAGCTTCTTCTTGAAGCGTAGTAAAGATAAACGTAAGGGCATACGCGATGCCATTACATACGGACTGGCGATTATTGTGATTTATGTGGCGTTGGGTTTGGCAGTAACGCTTCTCTTTGGAGCCAGTGCACTGAATGCCCTTTCTACCAATGCCATCTTCAATATCTTCTTCTTCCTGATGTTGGTGGTGTTTGCCATCTCCTTCTTCGGAGCATTTGAAATCACACTGCCTTCAAGTTGGACAACGGCAGTAGATAGTAAGGCTGAGCAGACCACCGGATTGATTAGTATCTTCCTGATGGCTTTCACGCTGGCATTGGTATCGTTTTCGTGTACAGGTCCCATCATTGGATTCTTGTTGGTGGAGGTATCTACAACGGGTAGCATTTTAGCTCCTACCATTGGAATGTTAGGTTTTGCCATTGCCTTGGCACTGCCTTTCACGCTGTTTGCCTTATTCCCCACTTGGCTGAAACAAATGCCAAAGAGTGGCGGCTGGATGAATGTAATAAAGGTATCGCTGGGCTTCATTGAGTTGGCCTTTGCCTTGAAGTTCCTTTCTGTGGCTGATCTGGCTTATGGTTGGCACCTATTGGATCGTGAGACATTCCTAGCACTTTGGATCGTACTGTTTGCTTTATTGGGCGTGTATTTGCTGGGCAAAATCAAGTTCCCACACGACGATGACGATACACGGGTGAGTGTACCTCGCTTCTTTTTGGCACTTTGCTCATTGGCCTTCGCGGTATATATGGTGCCTGGCCTTTGGGGAGCTCCCTTGAAAGCAGTGAGTGCCTTTGCACCACATATGTACACACAGGATTTCAATCTCTACAAGAACGAGGTGCATGCACAGTTCGACGACTATGATCTGGGTATGGAATATGCTCGCAGGGTGGGAAAACCTGTGATGCTGGACTTTACGGGTTATGGCTGCGTGAATTGTCGTAAGATGGAGTTGGCAGTGTGGACTGATACTCAAGTGGCTGACTTGATGAACAACGATTATGTGCTCATCACCCTTTATGTGGACAACAAGACCAAGTTGCCTGAGCCTATCACGATTACAGAGAACGGGCAGCAGCGCAAGTTGCGCACCTTGGGCGACAAGTGGAGCTATCTGCAGCGCGTGAAGTTTGGTGCCAACGCTCAACCCTTCTATGTGCTGATAGATAATGAAGGTAAGCCACTTAACAAGTCGTACAGTTACGACGAGGATGTAGATAAGTATGTGGAATTCCTGGAAACAGGATTGAATAACTATAAACGTTAAAGTATTGAGTTTTGATGATTTCCAATTTTCAAATCTCGATTTTCAATTGATATAAACTATGGGAGGTTTTTTTGGGACAGTATCCCGCGCGGAATGCGCAACTGACTTATTCTATGGTACCGATTACAACAGCCATCTTGGTACCAAGAGTGGTGGTATGGTAACCTACAACCAGGAAGGTGGTCGATTTGCTCGCTCTATCCATAACTTAGAGAATGAGTATTTCCGCTCTAGATTTGAGGACGAATTACCTAAGTTCAAGGGTAACAGTGGTATTGGGGTCATCAGCGACACCGATCCTCAACCTATTATCTTCAACTCGCACTTGGGGCGTTTCTCCATTGTGACGGTGGCGAAGGTGAATAATATGAAAGAGTTGGAAGACATGATGCTGGAAGCCAGACATCATTTCGGTGAGCAGAATTCTGGGCAGACCAATCAGACGGAACTCATCGCCATGCTCATCGTGCAAGGCTCTGATTTCGTAGATGGCATAGAGAATGTCTTTCGCCACATCAAGGGTTCCTGCTCCATGCTGATCTTGACTGAAAACGGCATTATTGCTGCTCGCGATGCTTTGGGCCGTACACCCATCGTGATTGGAAAGAAAGAGGGCGCTTATGCTGCCACCAGTGAGAGTAGCAGTTTCCCAAACCTTGGTTATGAAATCGATCGCTATGTGGGTCCTGGAGAGATACTGCACATTACGGCAGATGGGATAAAGCAACTGCGTAAACCCAATGACGAGATGCAGATTTGTTCGTTCCTTTGGGTGTACTATGGTTTCCCAACCTCTAATTATGAGGGCGTGAATGTGGAAGAGGTACGCTTTAAGAGCGGACTGGCTATGGGAAAGTCGGACGACAGCGAGATAGACTGTGTATGTGGTATTCCAAGTTCGGGTGTTGGCATGGCCCTTGGTGTTTCAGAGGGTATGGGTAAACCCTATCATCGTGCCATCTCAAAATACACACCTACCTGGCCTCGTAGCTTTACTCCTCAACGTCAGGAGATGAGGCGCTTGGTGGCTAAGATGAAATTGATTCCTAACCATGCAATGCTTGATGGTAAGCGACTGCTCTTCTGCGATGACTCCATCGTACGTGGCACGCAGCTGCGAGATAATGTGAAGATGCTCTATGATTATGGGGTAAAGGAGGCCCATGTCCGCATCTCCTGTCCTCCATTGATCTATGCTTGTCCGTTTATCAACTTCTCTATCTCTAAGAGTGAGATGGAACTGATAACCCGTCGTGTGATAGAGGAGTTGGAAGGCGATTCTCACAAAAATGTGGAGGCATATGCTACGACTGGCTCCCCAGAGTACAATAAGATGGTAGAGGTGATTCGTGCTCGCTTCGGACTCAATTCGTTGAAGTTCAATCCGCTTGAGACATTGGTAGAGAGTATCGGACTGCCTAAGTGTAAGATTTGTACCCACTGCTTCGATGGTTCTAGCTGCTTCTATAAGGAGAAGAACTCAGAGTTGAGGGGACTGACCCTGCCATTCAATGAAAATGATGATTAAACTTAACCATAAAATTTGATACTATGAATCTGCTTGAACGTTTTTTGAAATACACCAGCTTCGATACACAGTCGAGTGAAGAAAGTGGCGTGACTCCTAGTACTCCCGGACAGATGGTCTTTGCCAAGTATCTGAAGGAAGAATTGGAAGACCTGGGGTTTGAGGAGGTGGAACTGGATGAGAATGGCTATCTTTATGCGACACTTCCTGCCAATACGGAAAAACCAGTACCAACCATTGGCTTTATCGCCCACATGGATACCAGTCCTGATATGAGTGGCAAGGAGGTGCGTCCTCGCATTGTTGAGAAATATGATGGAGGCGACATCGCCCTCGATGCTGCAGAAGGTATCATCCTTTCTCCTGCACGCTTCCCTGAACTGTTGGATCATGTAGGGGAGGATATCATCGTGACGGATGGACATACCCTGTTGGGTGCTGATGATAAGGCAGGTATTGCAGAGATAGTTTCTGCGATGTGCTACTTGAAAGAGCATCCAGAAATCAAACACGGTAAGATCCGCATGGGCTTTAATCCTGACGAGGAGATAGGTCTGGGTGCCCATAAGTTCGATGTGGAGAAGTTCGGCTGTGCATGGGGTTATACCATGGATGGTGGCGAATTGGGTGAGTTGGAGTTTGAGAATTTCAATGCAGCTGCTGCTAAAATCACCATTAAGGGTCGCAATGTACATCCTGGTTATGCGAAGAACAAGATGATCAACTCTATGTTAGTGGCATCGGAGTTCATCCAGTTGCTTCCAGCCTTCGAAACACCTGCACATACCGAAAGTTACGAGGGCTTTTTCCATCTGGTAGGTATGAGTGGCGATGTGGAGCAGAGTACATTGAGCTATATTATTCGCGACCATGACCGTCAGAAGTTTGAGGCTCGCAAAGAGAAAGTACAGCAAGTGGTAGCTTTTATCAACCAGCAGTATGGTGAGGAAATCGCTACGTTGGAGTTGCGCGACCAGTACTATAACATGCGTGAAAAGATAGAACCTGTGATGTATGTCATCGACCTGGCTAAGGCTGGTATGAAGGCAGCAGGTGTAGAACCGAAGGTAAAGGCTATTCGTGGTGGTACCGATGGGGCTCAGCTTTCATTCAAAGGACTCCCTTGTCCAAATATCTTTGCAGGTGGTCTGAACTTCCACGGACGCTTCGAATTCCTCCCCATCCCAAATCTGGAGAAGGCCATGATGGTGGTGGTGAAAATTTGTGAGCTTACCGCTCAAAAATCTTAATTTTCAATTTTCAATCTTTAATCTTCAATTATGAAAACTACTCCGTTTACTGAACGACACATGGCTCTCGGTGCCAAGATGCACGAGTTTGCTGGTTATAACATGCCTATTGAGTATCCTGGTGGTATCATTCAGGAGCACATGGCTGTGTGCGAAAGCGTAGGTGTCTTTGACGTATCACACATGGGTGAATTTTGGGTGAAGGGCCCCAATGCTTTGGCTTTCCTTCAGCATGTGACTTCCAATAATGTGGCTGCCCTCACACTTGGTCAGGCACAATATACATGCTTTCCCAATGAGACTGGTGGTATTGTAGACGACCTGATCGTGTATTACTACGAGCCTGAGAAATACCTGTTGGTGGTGAATGCAGCCAACATAGAGAAGGATTGGAACTGGTGCGTGAGCCACAATGAGGCTGGGGCAGAACTGCAGAATTCCAGTGATAATACCGCCCAGTTGGCGGTGCAGGGGCCTAAGGCTTTGGCGACCTTGCAGAAGCTGACAGACATCGACCTTTCTGCTATACCTTATTATCATTTCACACACGGTCCGTTGGCAGGTGTAAAAGATGTGATTATCTCTAATACGGGTTATACCGGTGCTGGCGGATTTGAACTCTATTTCTATCCCGAAGATGCTGACCAGATTTGGGAGGCTGTATTTGAGGCAGGAAAGGAATTCGGTATCCGTCCTATCGGACTGGGAGCGCGTGATACCTTGCGTTTGGAAATGGGATTCTGCCTTTATGGAAACGACCTTAGCGATACCACTTCTCCTTTGGAAGCAGGCTTGGGGTGGATTACCAAGTTCGTGGAAGGTAAGGACTTTATCAACCGTGCTGCGCTGGAACAACAGAAGAAAGAGGGTGTGCAACGGAAGTTGGTTGGCTTTGAGATGATCGACCGTGGCATTCCTCGTGAGCATTATCCACTCCTCAGTGCAGATGGTGAGGAGATAGGGCAGGTGACCAGCGGAACCATGTCGCCTACGCGTAAGATAGGAATCGGTCTGGGATATGTCAAGACGGCCTATTCTAAACCTGGTACTGACATCCTGATTGACGTACGTGGTCGTAAGCTGAAAGCCCAAGTGGTGAAGCCACCGTTCCGTAAATAGACTCATAAAAAGAAGCCTCGCTCATGAGCGAGGCTTCTTTATTACTATATCTTAAACGACGATCAATTACTTATAAGCAGCTACACGGGCATCGTTGATGACACCACTCCAGTTCAAACCGAAGGCATAGTCGTAGGTATTGCCGTCAGCATCCTTGTAGCAAACCATGTCGCGAGGAACGTCCTCATTCTGCTCTTCCACGGTCTTCATGTTGGCAGGCATCTGCATAGGCAGCAAGCCTGAAGGCTCGGCCTTACCACTGATGACGTCGAAAATAGCTTGGTTCTGTACACCGAATGAGATCAGAATAGCGTCAGCCCTGCCCTCGAACTCAGCTGGAACAACTGGCTTACCAGTATTCAGCACCACGATCACAGGCTTACGGCCCATCTTAGCCTTGGTGTCTGTCACCATCTTCAGGTCGTCCTTGTTGTTGGTCTTCACAGTCTTGCCCTTGTAGGTACGGTTGGTGAAGTTCTCCAGAGGATCACCACCGGCGATTGACTGTGCACGGGCATACGTAGCGGTATAATCATTGTACTGCAAGCTGATAGGAATATAGCCGTTACCACCACGCTTCACATCGTCTGTGCTATAGCCTGCACCACTATTAGGAGCTTGGATGAAAGCGATGGCAAAGTCGGCCTCTGCAGGATTCTCAGTCACGTCGAAGTACTTCTTTACGAGTTCTACGTTTACAGGATCTACCCAGCGGTCTTCTCCCTCTGCACCGAAGAAGCCTTGAGAACGTGTTTCATGACGCTTAGGAATATACACCTTCTTCTTGCTGTCGTTCTGAGGCAATACGTTACCATGATTCTTCAACATAACCACAGATTTCAACTGGGCATTGTAGCCAGCCTCCATGAAGTCGCTCTTACCTAAGATAGAAGCAGATTCCTGTGGGTCGAGGTAAGGATTCTCGAACAGACCTGTGCGGAAGACGTTGAGCAGCAGGCGGTATGCTGATTTCTGGAAACGAGCGTCTGCGCTCTCCTTACCGAAGTCGTTCACCCACATCTGATAAGCCTCAAGCACCGGACCCTTGTCGTTGTTACCACCGAACTGATCCACACCGGCCTTCAGAATTTCATAGTGACGCTGTGCTACAGTCAGAGTCTCTACACCCCAGCACTTACCATCGAAAGCAGCTACGGAATTATTGTCGGCAGTAATCATCCAGTCGGTACAAACCACACCGTCGAAGTTGTTCTGTGTACGCAGCTGATCCTCAATCATCCACTTGCTATAGCTACCACCGCGGTTCTCACCACTTGGGTCTTGGTTGAACAGGATACTGTAGATAGGCATCACAGCCGAAGCCATCTGGGTACCGTCTTGCAACTTGAAAGCACCCTCAGTGAATGAAAGTTTATGCTCTTCACGGTTGTTGCCAGGATATACGGCATACTTACCATAGTTGTAGTGAGAGTCACGACCAGCTTCCTGAGCTCCGTAACCATACCAGTGTTTTACCATGGCATTCACACTCTGATAGCCCCATGCACCATCGATGGCCAGACTAGCAGGAGAGGTCTGGAAACCGTCGCAATAAGCACGAGCGAGGTCGGTGGCCAGTTTAGTGCCTTCACCGAAAGTACCGCTGAAGCGGCTCCAGCGAGGGTCGGTAGCCAAGTCCACTTGAGGAGAAAGGGCCGTGGCGATACCCAGGGCACGATACTCCTGAGAAGCAATCTGTCCGAATGTCTTCATCAACGCAGGGTCGAAGGTAGCGGCCATACCCAGTGAAGAAGGCCAAAGAGAAATCTGACCACCAGCTCCATAGTTATACTCAGCGTCTGAAGAGGTCTCATGACGAGGGTCAGAACTGTTGTTGGCAGGAATACCATGATTCAGACCTTCTACGAATGCTTGTACGTTGTTGTTCCACTCGGCAGCCACTTCGGGACTCTGCACGCGGGTCACCAATACAGCACGCAGATTATCCTCTTCCAAGAACTTCTTCTGAGCATCACTCAGGTCAGAAGCTTTGGCACCACTCTCTTCGAAAGGTTTTCCATTGTAGGTAGGAGCTGCCCCGCGACCACCCATAGAAGCAGCAGGAATGCTCTGGTGTGCACTATAGAGCATCAAACCGGCAATCTCCTCGATAGAGAGTTGCTTAGCCAGGTCGGTAGCACGGGTCTTGGGATCCAGACGCCAGTCCTCATAAGGATCCAACTTACCATTGCGGTTTAGGTCTTTGAAAGCATATCCACCATCGTTGATTAGCTTTACGCCAGATTCAGGAGAATAACCCAGGGTTTGTCCACCAGGTTGGGTTACGAGGTTGTAAGAGCCTTTAGACTCTTCTGTCCATTTCTGTCCGTTGCAACTGGACAAGCCGAGCAGGATAACCCCTGCCACAGCCATTAAAATCTTGGATTTCATAAAATAATGTAAAGTTAGTGTCTATTATTAGCTACAAAGATAGTGCAAGGCGAGCGAAAATACAAGTTTAATTGTAATTTTCCGAGCAGCAGCCTATCTTCATGGGCGCAGCACGTAAAGATAATGATTATTTTTAATAGTTACTTTATCAATGAGCGTTTTTCTAGATAATCATTGAAAGCATCTTTATAACTGTCACCCACAGGGATATGGGTCTTTTCGTCCATCAAAATACGTCCACGGGCCACTTCAAGAATCTTTTGTAGGTTCACGATATAGGACCGATGCACTCGCATGAAGTTTGATGGTAATCGCTCCTCCAGTTTCTTCATGCTCAGCAAGGCGACAATGGGCTTGGATTCATCCTCCATATAGAGGCGCAGGTATTCACTCATGGCTTCCACATAACGTATCTTACTGATAGAGATGCTCACTACTTTGTATTCTGTCTTCACGAAAAGAATGTCGTCATAGTCTTTTTCTGCTTTGGGAGCAGGTGACGCTATGTTCTCTATCAGCATCTTTCGCATCTCGAATTGTTGTAAAACCTTGTTGGCAGCCCGCTGGAAGTCATCTAGACCAAAGGGTTTCAGTAAGTAATCCACAGCATCCACCTTATAGCCCTCGATGGCATACTCGGAGTAGGCGGTCGTGAATACTACCAATGGCTGATGTACCAATGAGCGTACAAAACTGAGGCCATTAAAGTCAGGCATGTTGATATCTAGAAAGATCGCATCTACAGGTTGCTCAGCAAGCACCTTCATGGCTGCTATTGGACTTTGGCAGGCGTCTACTAACTCTAGGAAGGGTACCTTGCTGATATATGTTTTCAACTGACTGAGCGCCAAGGGCTCGTCATCAATTGCCAGACACTTGATCATAGGTCACAGGTATTTTAAGTAAGACTTCGTATGTTTTGTCATTCTCATGGATATTGAAAGTATAGTTGTCATGATATAGTAGATTCAGACGTTTACGGGTGTTCTCCAAACCGATACCACTATGAGGGTCTTGGTTGCGTTCATGCTTGCTGTTGATACAGCTGAAGGTGATGAAACCTTCATGTACATAGAGTGACAGCATGATGAACGACTCTGATTGGTAGCTGATACCGTGTTTGAAGGCATTTTCCACAAAAGAGATAAAGAGTAGTGGAGGCACTTGAACATCTGGTATTTCATCAGGTATATCTACCTCTATGCGTACTGAATCGCTGTAGCGTAAGCGCATCAAGGCGATGTAGTGCTTAAATAATTCCGCTTCCTTCACCAGAGGTATGGTGGGACGCGAGCCGTCATAGAGCAGATAACGCATCAGTTTCGATAGCTCTAAGATGGTACCTTTGGCTTGTTCAGGATCTATGTCCACCAGAGCGTGGATATTATTCAGCGTGTTCATGAAGAAGTGCGGGTTTATCTGATAGCGCAGGTATTCTAATTCTTGCTCCAGATGTTGTCGGCGCAGTTCTTC
>JAGCFP010000069.1 GCA_017650045.1 Bacteroidaceae bacterium
AAAGAAGCGCCGCCGGCTGCATCTCCGCAGCTAAGATTGCTTCCTTTTTACCTAAGCGCCGCAAGACGGTCGCTTCGCTCACTTTGCGGTGCGGCGCTTTTAACGGTAAAAACTCGCAATCTCTTAACGCTGCTCCAATGAGGCCGGAATTGCAGCGCAGCCAAACCGAGATCAATGGAGCAACGTTAAAGGTTCAGGGATTAGAGTTTAGAGTTAAAACTCATTAGTCAGAGCATTAACAACGAGTGAAATGATGTAGCAATTAAGCCTTTATCCGGATGGACTTCCCGACCTCACTTTTGGAGCGTGAAGAAAATCGGGAAAGTTTTCGGAAAAGAGGGGTGCACCAATAAGAGCCCCGAAGGGGGTCGTCTTGCGCCCCTCCCGAAAACGTGAGCGATTTTTAGTGGAAAAAGTGCAGTCGGCGTGTTTTCTTTTTGATTCTTTTTCTTTTGCACGAGCAAAAGAGAAAAGAATGAAGAACATGAGCAAAAGAGAAAAGAATGAACAAACAAAAAACATATTAAGAATAAATAAATTATTAAATATATGAAACAGATATTAGCAAAGCTCCTTCATAACGAGGAACTTACACAAGAAGAAACAAAGAAAGTGATGCTTGACATCACAGAAGAGAAATATCCTGCAGCTCAGGTCTCCGCCATGCTCGCTATGATACAGATGAGGGGCGTGACTGTGGATGAAGTGTTGGGATTCAGAGAAGCGCTGTTGGAACTGCGTGTTCCTGTAGACCTCAGTGCCTACCGTCCCATTGACATTGTGGGCACTGGAGGCGATGGGAAGAACACCTTCAACATCTCTACATGTGCATGCTTTGTGGTGGCAGGCGCTGGCTATAAGGTAGCTAAGCATGGCAATTATGGAGCCACCTCTGTAAGTGGTGCCAGCAACGTGATGGAGCAACATGGCGTGAAGTTCACCAACGACAATGATACCTTGCGTCGCAGCATGGACGAGTGCGGCATGGTCTATCAGCATGCCCAGTTCTTCCATCCCGCCATGAAATTTGTGGGCCCCACCCGCAAAGCACTGCAGGTGCCAACGGTTTTCAATCTGTTGGGTCCACTGATCAACCCTTGCCAACCCGCTTATCAGCTGTTGGGCGTTGCCAATCTGGAACAGATGCGTCTCTATGCCAATATCCAACATCGTATCGGCATCGGCTTTGGCATCGTGAACAGTCTGGATGGCTACGATGAGATCTCGCTCACGGCTGAGTTCAAGGTCTTTACCAACCAAGGCGAATACCTCTATCTGCCCGAAGACATCGGCTTCAATAATGCTCGTCCGGAAGATCTTTACGGAGGTACGACGAAGGAAGAGGCAGCCCGTATATTCGACAATGTGCTTCTGAACCAAGCCACTGACAGTCAGAAGAATGTGGTACTGATCAATGCAGCCCTGGCCATCCATGTGATAGAGCCAGAAAAGAACATAGAGGAATGTATAAGCATTGCGCGCGAATCACTGGAAAGTGGCAAGGCATACCAGGTATTAAAGAAATTCATTGCAATAAACAATTAAGTTATGGAAGATATACTGAAAGAGATCGTTGCTCATAAACAGACGGAAGTGGCAGAGCATAAGGCGGTAGTGCCTTCCGAGGGGTTGAGGGACCTGGTGGATACACTCCCCCCTTCTCCACGTAGCATGAAAGCCTCCTTGGCTGCCTCCTCCACGGGCATCATCTCTGAGTTCAAACGCAAGTCGCCTTCCAAGGGATGGATCAATGAGAACGCCCGTCCTTCAGAGGTCATTCCTGCCTATTGGGGAGGTGGCGCATCGGCACTCTCAATCCTGACAGACGAACGCTTCTTCGGAGGATCGTTGAAAGACATCAAGGCAGTACGACCACTGATACAACTACCTATCCTCCGTAAAGATTTCATTATCGATGAGCATCAGCTCTACGAAGCCCGTCTGTCAGGAGCCGATGCTGTGCTCTTGATTGCTTCATGCCTCACGAAAGACCAGTGCTGTGAGTTGGCAACTATTGCCCATGAAATCGGCCTCGAAGTGCTACTGGAAATACACCGTGAGGAAGAGTTGCCGTATGTCTGTTGCAAGCCCGACATGCTGGGTGTGAACAACCGTCATTTAGGGTCCTTTGTAACAGATGTACAGAACTCCTTCCGACTGGCAGAGGCATTGAAGCAAACCGTAAAGGATGTGGCAGACGCTCCGCTCCTAATCTCAGAGAGTGGCATCTCGAAACCAGAGATCGTGCGCCAGCTACGGGAAGTGGGGTATCAGGGCTTTCTCATGGGTGAGGCCTTTATGAAAGAGCTGTTGCCAGGTATGGCATTGAAACGTTTCATCAGTGCATTGGTGCCATGAAGAAGTTGCTGAAAGTCTGTGGTATGACCCAAGGCGATAACATCCGCCAAGTGGATGCGCTGGGCATCGATCTCATGGGGTTTATCTTCTATGAGAAGTCGCCTCGCTTTGTTCATGAGGTGCCTGATTATCTGCCCCTTCATGCCCAACGAGTAGGTGTTTTCGTGAATGCGTCCTTTGCAGTGATTATCGAAAAAGCGGAGCAATTTGGACTGACGTACATACAGTTGCATGGGTGTGAGGCGTCCGATCTTTGCCAGAAATTGAAAGAGGCTGGATTGAAGGTCATCAAAGCCTTCTCCATCGCTTCTGTGGATGATCTCCTTGCTACAACCAACTATCAGGAGGTGTGCGACTATTTCCTTTTCGATACCAAGACTCCTGCCTTTGGAGGCAGTGGCCAGTCGTTCGATTGGGACATCCTGTCGCACTATCAAGGAGCCACCCCCTTCCTGCTTAGTGGTGGTATAGGGCCAGAGAGCGTAGAAGCGCTGAAGTGTTTCTCACATCCCGCCCTTGTGGGTTATGATCTAAATAGTAAGTTTGAGGTTTTTCCAGGGGTGAAGGAAGTATCTAAAGTTAATGCTTTCTTTTCTTCGCTACAGCTCAGAAGATGACTATTCTTTTCTTCGATGCAGCTCGAAGATGCTCATTCGTTTCTTTTGCTCGTTCAAAAGTTACCCATTCTTTTCTTCGCTGCAGCTCGAAGAAAAGAATCAAAAGAAGCGCCGCCGGCTGCATCTCCGCAGCTAAGATTGCTTCCTTTTTACCTAAGCGCCGCAAGACGACCCCCTTCGGGGCTCTTATTGGTGCGGCGCTTTTAACGGTAAAAACTCGCAATCTCTTAACGCTGCTCCAATGAGGCCGGAATGGCTGCGCAGCCTAACCGATAACACTGGAACTGTGAGAAAAAATGAGGGCGGATAAGCAACGAGCAAAGCGATGTTGCGTCAAAGATCCCGACCTCACTTTTGGAGCGTGTAAAAAATCGGGAAAGTTTTCGGAAAAGAGGGGTGCACCAATAAGAGCCCCGAAGGGGGTCGTCTTGCGCCCCTCCCGAAAACGTGAGCGATTTTTAGCGGAAAAAGTGCAGTCGGCAGCTTTTCTTGGTTCGTTCTTTTCCCTGCGGAAAAGAATGAACAACACGAAATTTATAAAACATAAAATATATGAACAGAATCAACAATTTATTCCAAAACAATCCTCAGAGATTGCTCTCTGTCTACTTCTGTGCCGGATGCCCAACGCTTGATGGCACTGCACAAGTAATCAAGGACTTAGAGAAAGGTGGTGTCAGCCTCATCGAGATAGGCATCCCTTTTAGTGATCCTATGGCAGACGGCCCAGTGATCCAAGATGCAGCAACACGTGCACTGAAGAACGGTATGAGCCTCCGAGAGCTCTTTCGTCAGTTGCGTGACATCCGGAAAGAGGTACAGATACCACTTATCCTGATGGGCTACCTCAATCCTATCTACCAGTTTGGCTTCGAGAATTTCTGTAAGGAGTGCCAAGCCTGTGGCATCGATGGAGTCATCATTCCCGACCTTCCGTTCCGTGATTTTGAGCAAAGCTATAAGGCCATCGCTGCGAAGTACGACATCCGCGTCATCATGCTCATTACCCCAGAAACCAGTGCCGAACGCGTGTTGGAGATCGACCGTCAGACGGATGGTTTCATCTACATGGTTTCTTCTGCCTCTACCACAGGGGCACAGAGTGATTTCAATGCGCAGAAGCAGGCCTACTTCAAGAAGATAAACGACCTACATCTGCGCAATCCTCGCATGGTGGGCTTTGGCATCAGCAACAAGCAAACCTTCGATGCGGCCTGTGCCAATGCCTCTGGAGGCATCATCGGCAGTCGCTTTGTCACCCTGCTGAATGAGTACAATGGCAATGCCGCCAAAGCCATTCAGCAGCTAAAGCAAGACATCGGGATGGCCTAAGGGCATAAAAAAGGGCGTGTCAGAAAATGACACGCCCTACCTTTATACGTAAAATAGCTTATCTGCTCAGGTAGAACTTCTCCAGAGTGCGGTAAGCATTCTCCATGGCAGCATCGGCCTTCTCAGCGCTCTCCACATCGATGTACATCACTGGAGCCACGGCCTGTCCGTTGATAGGTGTCCACTGAGGCAGACCCTCACCATTAGGATTGCCATACTTGCAGAAGTTAGCATAGTAAGTCAGGAACAACTTAGAGATGGCATAATCCTCAGGCTGCCAATCGTAGAACTCGTTGGTAGCAAGGGTACCCATCGCATATTCGATGTCTGCAGAGTGCACAGCACCAGCAGGGAACTTAGGACGCTCGGCAAGCGCCTTCCTCTCCTCTTCGGTCATCTCACGCACACCACCAGCCAAAGCGCCAGTCATATTACCCATTCTGGCAGAAACCTGTGGACGTGGATGCATGTACTTATAACGATATACTGGTTGGTTAGAGGTCTTTGCATGATAGTCAGCCCACTTCCATGTTGGGAAGCCAGTGAAAAGGTCGCCTGCCAAGTTCAGACTCTTCATACTGAACAGGTCGGCATCAGTCTTTAAACCATAAGCCTCGAAGATCTCATCGGTCATATCACCGAAGGTGGCAGTCATGGCCTTCTTATAGTTGGCCAACGTCTGCTCCTGACCACGTAAAGCACCAGCAGGAGAGCCCTCCTGAGAGTTCCAGCCTACCAGCAGAGGTACCTGAGCCTGCTCGCCCTTCTTGAATACATCGTCGGCACTCTCCTTCATGAAGTAACCATCGAGCACCACATTGGCCATGCCCTGTGGAGGGATGAGCTTCTGCAGAGAATCAGCACTCAGTGCGCGTGCTTCAGCCAGCGACTTAATGCCTCTGCTCTCCAGCAGTTTCACACCAGCCTCATCAGCATTGGCTTGTGGTACAGCATCATAAGGCATCACCTCGGCGCCACTGGAACCCATCACACCTGCTAAGTTACCCTTAGACAGAGGAGAGCACATCAGCAATGAAGTAGAGAATGAACCAGCCGACTCACCTACGATATTGATGCGGTTAGGATCGCCACCGAAGGCAGCAATGTTATCCTTCACCCACTGTATGGCAGCCACCTGATCCAAGAAACCATAGTTGCCACTACCCTTGTAAGAAGTCTCAGCAGTAAGATCAGGATGTGCGAAGAAGCCGAACACACCTTCACGGTAGTTGGCAGTCACACCAATCACACCCAGCTGTGCAATAGATGTACCATCATAGCGAGGTTCACTACCACTTCCAGCCATCAAGCCACCACCATTGAAATAAATCAAGATAGGCAGACCCTCATCCTCAAAGTTGGCAGGCGTCCAGATATTCAGATACAGACAATCCTCACTACGGCTGGGACCACGGAAATTCATGTCACCAAAAACGTTAGGCTGCATAGGGTCGTTACCAAAATTCTTAGCGTCACGCACGCCTTCCCAAGCCTTTACTGGCTGAGGAGCCTTCCAACGCAGATCACCCACTGGAGCAGCAGCAAAAGGAACACCCAGGAACTTCTTAATACCGTCCTCAGCAATACCTTCTACCACACCTGCTTGGGTCTTCACCTGCAGGGTCACCTCTTTCTTCTGCTGTGAGCATGCCTGCAGAGCCATGGCAACCACCGCTGCCATCAAAAGTTTAACTGTTTTCTTCATAAGTTCACTATTAAATTGATAATTCGTCTCTCATAAAAACGCGTGCAAAGATACTGAATAGTTTTGAAAAACGTATGGCCTCACTTCAAATAAATACGGTCGCCCACCTCAGGCACATAGTCGCCCTTCACGCCATTGAGCTTGTAGAGGCTCTTAAGCTTAACGCCATAAATCTGTGCGATGGAGTGCATGGAGTCACCATCACGCACCACATGGTAGATCTGACTGCCTTCCCATTTCTTGTTCTTCTCGTTCAGATAGATAATGTCGCCATCCATCAAGGTATAGCTCTTCTCCAGTTCGTTGAACTTCACCAGTTTGCTCTTACTGATACGGAACTCACCACTGAGCAAGTCGAAGGTATCACCATCACGCGCAATCACGTAGGCGATGCCATTGGCGATATACACATCGTGCGGATTGGCCAGCCATGGCTTCTTCTTAAGCTCTTTCTGCCACTTACGTTCCTCGCGCTTGCTCATGGTCTTGGTCTTGGAATCGTACTTGTAGAGTTCATAGTCCTCGATGATAGAGATGAGCTTCGTAGCATACGACTTATCCGTGGCATAGCCTGCTTTCTTAAGGCCTTGAGCCCAACCACGATAGTCGGTCGGCTTCAAGTCGAACAATGAGGCATAACGACGATTCTGAATAAGGAATTTGGAATGGTCTTCGTAAGAATCAGACACCTTGCTATAGGCACGGAAACATTCATTCGGCGCATCATCATTGGCACGGACAGACCGTCCCGTCCAATTGTTCCCACACTTGATACCAAAGTGGTTGTTGCTCCGTTTAGCCAGCGAACTTTGTCCCGCACCACTTTCCAAGAGTCCTTGGGAAAGGGTGATGCTGGCAGGAATCTTATAGCGTTTCATCTGATCAACAGCCATATCTGCATACTCCTTTATGTAATTGTTGTATGCCGTATTTCGACGTTGTGCCTGCAATGGAGAGCAGACAACCAGCAGGACTGCCAACAGGCTTAAAATGTATTTATCGTTGCGCATGCTTTTCATTTTTTCAACTTTCAGTTGCAAATATAGCAAAAATCCAATCTCTTTTGTATCTTTGCTTTTAGAAACTAACAAATTATACTATGAAAACAATCAAACCTGACATTACATACCACCTATTCGACTATGAAGAACTGAGTGAGGAGGACCAACGGCTTATAGACGCTGCCAAGAAAGCGACTTATCAGAGTTATGCTCCTTATTCCCATTTTATGGTAGGGGCTGCTGCCAAATTGGCCAACGGCGAAATCGTCTGTGGCTCCAATCAGGAGAATGCGGCCTATCCCAGTGGCACATGTGCAGAGCGTACTTCCCTGTTTTATGCCAATTCCACCTATCCGGATGTGGTCGTGGAGACCATCGCCATTGCTGCACGCAACAAGCATGGAGTGTTTACACCTCATCCCACGGCTCCTTGTGGGGCGTGCCGACAAGTGATGCTGGAAACGCAATGGCGCAACAAAAAACCCCTCCGCACCTTGCTGTATGGTGAAGAGGGGGTGATAGTGGTTGACAAAGTGGAAGATCTGCTACCACTCTGCTTTAACGCTTCAAGCATGTAATTACTTCACGATATACACCGCAAAGCTATAAGGTTGCAAGTCGGCTTGCAGGGACTGTCCTCTGACACGTATGGATTGTTCTTGTGGGACAATCAGAGTGGGCTTTTCTATGGTGTTCTCCACATCCATCTCTGGAGAGGAAAGAAGGATACGCGACCCTGTGGTAAGCACTGTTCCCTTCTTCATGCCTTTAAACTGAAGGTTAATTTGCTGATAACGATCGGATGTATTCGCCACCTTCACGATATAGCCCCCATTATCTGCATCATAAACAGCACTGGCGAACAAGCCATTCTGTCCTTCTGCTCCTGTGACATTCTTCCCATCCATGGTGAGTTTTAAGGTATGGGTGCCCTTATGGGTACCATAGAGTTGCTGCACATAATAGCTCACAGTACGTACGGTGTTCAGATTATCGAACCAAATGAGATCTGGGCGCCACTGCCAACCTTCCACATGGGCGAAGAGTGGTGCGTAAGTAGCCATGTGTACCACATCGGCATTACGTTCCAAGCCTGTCATGAAGGCTGCTTCGAGAAGAGAAGCGTAGTAGTGGTTCCACTTCTTACCAGCACCATGGCAGGCATATTCTCCAGCGAATACTTTCGGACCCTTACGGTCGTAGTTGTCGTAACGGGCTCCCTGTGCCAGGAACCAAGATTCCGGACGATAGAAATGCTCATCCACCAAATCGGCTCCTAAGCGCTTCATTTCAGGCCAAAGGTAGTCGAACTGCTCCCCTTCGGAGTTGGGACCGGCACTGCCCACAATCTTAATCTCAGGATGCTGTTGACGGATCGCCTTGACAAAGGGTTCCAAGTGTTGCGGATAGATCTCATCCCACTGCTCATTGCCTATGGCGAGGAACTTCATGCCAAACGGAGCAGGATGGCCCATCTCTGCACGCAACTTACCCCATTGCGTGTCTGTACCACCATTGGCAAACTCTATGAGGTCTAAGGCATCCTGGATGTAAGGATCCAACTCTGCCACAGGGACATGGGCACTCGGATCGTTGTTCTGGAACTGGCAAGCGAGACCCACACTGATGACAGGAAGTGGCTCGGCACCTATCTCCTCAGCCAACTGGAAATACTCATAGAAGCCCAAGCCATAGCTTTGGTAATAATCTGGGAAGAACTTGTAATCGAAAGTGTATTGCCAACGGTTTTCATTCAAGGGACGATTCTCAACGGGTCCCACAGAGTTCTTCCAATTATAGCGGGTATCTAAATCCGTACCTTCGACAATGCACCCTCCAGGGAATCGGAAGATGCCCGGATGCAAGTCGTACAGCGCTTGTGCCAAGTCCTTACGCATGCCATTCTCATGGCCACGCCACGTGTCCTTCGGGAAGAGGGACACATGCTCCATATCTACCGTTGCATTCCCTCGCAGGAAGAGGCGCAGATGTGCCTTTGGCAAAGTCACATTAGGAGTCAGTTCAACTTCATATTTGGTCCATGTGGCCTTATCCACTTTGATAATGGCAGTGCCGATGGCTTGACGCTCACCCATGGAGTGAGGATCTATCAACTCCACTCTGAGGTTGGCCTCAGAGCCTCCTTGAGGCAATCGGGCCCAAACGGAAAAACGATAGATCTCCCCGGCTTTCACACCTATGCCAAAATACCCCTCGTTCTCCAGTCCCGTATGTTTCTGACTATGTCCTGCATAGGAGAGGCGTACATAGTGAGGATTCCGTTCAAAGGGTCCGTCATCACGCACCGTGACGTTTCCAAAAGCCTTCCATCCTTGCAAGGCTTGAGGAAATTCAAAGGAACGGTTCTTTACTAATTCTCCGTACAGACCACCATCGGCGGCATAATTGATATCTTCAAAAAAGATACCATACATGGTGGGCTGTATGGGTGCACCCAACTTATCTGCTTGAATGACCATATTGTTAACTTGACCTTGCAAAATGGTGCAAAAGGATAGCATAATAGCGCCAACAATCTTTCTCATAGGCTTTGTTTTTAAATCTTTTTATCATTTTATGCCACTAAGATAGTGGTTTTTTATTAAAAAATATCTAACTTTGGGCGGAATTTTGGCTTGAAGCATTTTTCGTGAGAAAATATGTGGATACCTTAATTATATTATTTATGAAACTAAGTAAGCTTTTTCTAATGTCTGTCACCATAGCACTCACTGCGTGTAATGCCAGTGTGAATGAGCCTCAAACGGATGAGCCTATCATTGGCCGTTCAGACATCCGTATTGAAGGGAAACGCATGACTCCAGAGGCTTTATGGGCAATGGGACGTATCGGGGATATCTCCATTTCCCCTGATCAGCAGCATATTGCTTACGCCGTTACCTACTACAGTGTGCCACAGAACAAGAGCAATAGCGAGCTTTTCGTCATGAAGGCTGATGGCACGGAAAACAATCAAATCACCCACAGCAGTTTCCGTGAAGGACAACCCGTCTGGAAGTCGGATGGCAAACTGGCCTATCTGTCCAGTGAAAGCGGAAGCAGTCAGATCTGGGAAATGAATCCTGATGGCACAGGCAAGAAACAACTGACTAACTACGATGGTGACATCGAAGGTTTCGGTTTCTCTCCTGATGGTTCTAAGGTACTTTTCATCGCACAAGTGAAGACGGTCCCCAGCACACAAGACAAATATCCAGATTTACAAAAGACCAGTGGTATCATTGTAACCGACCTGATGTATAAGCATTGGGACGAGTGGACCACCACGGCTCCCCATCCTTTCGTGGCTGATTTAGATGAGAATGGCTTGTCGAATATTACGGATATCCTGGAAGGTGAACCTTACGAAAGTCCGATGAAGCCTTTCGGTGGTATGGAGCAACTGGCATGGAGTCCTGACAGTAAACAAATAGCTTATACTTGCCGTAAAAAGACGGGCTTGGAATATGCCATTTCCACCAACTCCGACATTTATCTCTACGACATAGCCACCAAGCAGGTGCGAAACATCACGGAAGAGAATCTGGGTTATGATACAAACCCACAGTATTCACCCGATGGACAGTACATCGCCTGGCTGAGCATGGAACACGATGGTTATGAATCTGACTTGAACCGTCTCTTCATCATGAATCTCCAGACGGGTGAGAAACGATTCGTAAGCAAGGCACTGGAGACCAACGTGGATGAATACATCTGGGATGCTGATTCCAAAGGCATGTATGGCGTAGGCGTTTGGCATGGAGAGACCCACATCTATCGTTTCGACTTAGGAAACAACGATGCCGTCAGTCAGATCACGGAAGGTCAGTACGACTATGGCAGCATCCATCTGTGTGGAGATAAGTTGATTGCTAAGCGTCACAGCATGAGCATCGGCGATGAAATCTACCTGGTAGACAAGACTCCAAGTGGAACCATTAAGCAACTGACAACTGAGAATAAACAAATATACGACCAACTGGAGATGGGACGTGTGGAAGGACGTTGGATGAAGACGACGGATGGTAAGGACATGTTGACTTGGGTCATCTATCCACCACAGTTCGATCCCAACAAGAAATACCCTACCCTGCTCTTCTGCGAGGGAGGTCCACAGAGTCCTGTAAGTCAGTTCTGGAGCTATCGTTGGAACTTCCAAATCATGGCAGCCAACGATTATATCATCGTGGCTCCTAACCGTCGTGGCTTACCTGGTTTCGGTGTAGAATGGAACGAAGCTATCAGTGGCGACTATGGCGGTCAGTGCATGAAGGACTACCTCACGGCGATTGATGAAATGGCTAAGGAGCCCTTTGTGGACGAGAACCGTTTGGGTTGTGTGGGTGCTAGCTTTGGCGGATTCTCCGTCTATTGGTTGGCAGGCAATCACAACAAGCGCTTCAAGGCATTCATTGCCCATGATGGTATCTTCAATCTTGATATGCAATATTTGGAAACCGAAGAGAAATGGTTTACCAACTGGGATTTGGGAGGTGCTTACTGGGAGAAGCAGAATGCCATCGCACAACGCACCTATGCCAACTCACCCCATCTGTTCGTGGATAAATGGGATGCCCCTATCCTCTGCATCCATGGGGAACGTGATTACCGCATTCTGGCCAATCAAGCAATGGCAGCCTTCGATGCTGCAAAGATGCGTGGCATACCAGCAGAACTGCTGATATTCCCTGATGAGAACCACTGGGTACTGAAACCCCAGAATGGCATTCTCTGGCAGCGCACCTTCTTTGAATGGCTGGACAAGTGGTTGAAATGAATTGTATAACTCTAAGTTATAGATATTAAACAACTTAATTATTAACAAATAGTTTTATTAACAATCTTTTTATTAACTAAAAATTATGACTAAGAACACAGAAAGCAAGGGTATGAGCCGTCGCAATTTCCTGCGTCTCTCTGCCCTCGGTCTGTCAAGCTTGACAATCATGCCAAGCTGGGCACAGAACGGTGTGAAGATCGCTCCAAGTGATCGCGTTGTATTAGGTTTCATCGGCCTTGGTCAGCAGGCACTGAACGACTTCGGTGGTTTCGCTGGTTGCGCTGGTGTACAGGTAGCAGCTTGCTGCGATGTTGACACTAACAAGACTGAGCGTTTTATGCGTCGCGTACATGCATGGCAGAAGTCAAAGGGCATGAACGAGCGTTGCGACAAGTACGAGCAGTATGAAGAGCTCCTGAACCGCAGAGATATCGATGCAGTTGAGGTTGCTTCTCCAGACCACTGGCACACTCTGCAGACTATCCACGCTTGCCAGGCAGGTAAGGATGTTTACTGCCAGAAGCCTCTGACTTACACCATCACTGAAGCTTATGCTATGCAGGATGCAGTTCGTCACAATGGTCGCGTATTCCAGACTGGTAGCCAGCAGCGTTCAAGCGGTGAGTTCCAGAAGGCTATCGAGCTGATTCAGGCAGGTGCCATCGGTCACGTAGAGAAGATCTACTCTAAGGTAGGTGATCCTCCACGTCCAATCGAGAAGATGTATGAGGAGTTCGGTGGCGTTCAGCCTATCCCAGCTAACCTGAACTTCAACCTCTGGTTAGGCCCATTGTGCGATCCTAAGATCGAGTACAACGACCAGCTTTGTCCTCCTATCACTCTGGAGCAGACTACTACTAGAAACGGTAAGACTACCGTTGTAGTTGCTGAGAAGCGTGAGGCATTCTGGGGTGCATGGCGTTGGTATCGTGAGACCGGTAACGGTTATACCGCTGACTGGGGTGCTCACATGCATGACATCGCTAACTGCGCTATGGGCTTCGACGGTCTGCAGCCAGTTGAGTACTATCCACGTGGTTACCAGAACGAGGGTGAGGCTTATTCAGCTCGCTATCCTAATGGTACCATCCTGATGGAACACCCATACCTGACTAAGGACATCGACGGTGAGGACAATCCTAACGCTCAGGGTCTGAAGTTCATCGGTACTAAGGGTTGGATCAATGTAGCTCGTGGTTATCTGGAGTGCTCTGACAACTCACTGATTCCTGAGAACCTGCGCGGTAACAAGCCTCGTATGATGACTCCAGAGGAGCGTCAGCGTATGTTCGAGGAGTATAGCCGTCGTGCTGCTCAGGCAGAGCGTGGTGGTCAGCAGCAGCGTGCTCAGAACTTCGAGACAAGTTCTCCTCACATGCAGAACTTCATCGACTGCGTACGTAGCCGTCAGCAGACTATCGCTCCTATCGAGGCTGGTGTTTCAAGTGCAGTATTCTGCTGCCTCTGCAACATCGCTTACGAGCTGGGTCGTCCAGTGAAGTGGAATCCTGCAACTCGTACATTCGTAAACGACAAGGAAGCTGCTGCTCACCGTCTGTACTACTACGAGTATCGCAAGCCTTATGTATTGCCTTATCTGGACAAGCGCTGCTAATCCAAATAATAAATACATGTAAAATGAGGATGCGCCGGTTGGCGCATCCTTTTTTTATTTTTGTTTTTATATGGTCGTTTTCAGGAAAAGCATTATCTTTGCCTTTAATAATTTATCTAAGCGTATATTTGTATGGATAACATGCATTCAATAGGACCTCAAAAAGGATGCTCTAAACGCATTCTGACACTCGATAATGACATCCAGCAGATTCCTCAGCTGGCTTCTTTCGTCGATGCTGTTGCTGAAGATGCTGGCATTGACTTTTCTGAAGCCATGCCTCTGAATCTGGCTCTGGAGGAAGCGGTAGTCAATGTCATGCAGTATGCCTATCCTGCAGGGACCCACGGAACTGTCACTATTGAAGCATTATTTAATAAGGAGCAACTGAAATTCATCATCTCAGATTCAGGCACACCTTTTGATCCTACCACCAAAGAAGATGTGGACGTCAGTCTGGAGGTGGGTGATAGGGAAGTGGGCGGATTAGGTATTCACCTGATCCGTCAGATTATGGATGATATAAGCTATGAATACAAAGGCGGGAAGAACGTCCTCACCCTACACAAGAAGATAAATTGAGAGGGATAACATGGAAGGGTTCACTATTTTAGGTCTCACTCCTCAGGTTTGGATTGTACTGGCTGTTCTCTTGGGGATGTTTTATATGTTGGTACGCACGCGTGTACCCAATGAGGTGACCTATCTTGGTGCGGTAACCATCCTCTTGCTGACGAACGTTGTATCTGAAACGGATGTACTTTCTTCCTTTGGCTCTGAGGCTATCTTGGTGAACGGAGCGTTCTACATCGTGCTGGCAGGCTTGATGCATACGGGTGTACTCTACTGGATCAGTAAACATCTGCTGGGCACGCCCACTTCTTTCAGACAAGCGACGGTCAAACTGATGGTTCCTGTGGCTACCCTCAGTGCCATGATGGGCTGTGAGAATGCGGTGTCACTGTTCACAGACATGGTGAAGATGTGGGCCAGAAAACTTGAAATCGCTCCTTCCAAATTGCTTATCCCACTGAGCTACGCTGCCACCTTCGGAGGTATGTGTACGTTGCTGGGACAGTCGTCCAACTTGATCATCGCTGGTTTGTACGTAGAGGCCACAGGGACCTCGCTCAATCTTTTTGCACCACTGATTCCGGGTCTGGCTTGTACCCTGGCTGGTATTGCCCTCCTGACGATAATGCGTCACTTCATGCCCGACCGTGAGTCTCCAGAAGTATCTTTCGAAGATACGAGCGACTATACCGTGGAATTGCTGGTTCCTACCGACAATGAGGCTGTGATGCAGACAGTCAGTGAAGCGGGATTGAAGGAAGTTCATGGTGGCTCGCTGATTGAGATCGTACGTTTCGATAAGGAAGTCATCTCTCCTGTTTCTGACGATGAATACATCTTTGGAGGCGATCGTCTGATCTATTCCGGACAAATCAATGAAATCTTGGAGCTGAAGAAGAGTCACGGATTGGTGGCAGCAGATCATCATGTGTATAACATCAATGAGATAGACAACAACCGTAAGCTCCGCACAGCCTACGTCAACTTCGGAAGTGATCTGATTGGCACTTGCATGAGCCACAGCAGTTTCGAGCGTCGTAACGACATGGTTTTGGTAGCAGTGGCTCGTCAAGGAAAGCGTGTGGATGAACAACCACGTGAAGTGGTCTTGCAGGCAGGTGATACGTTGCTGCTGGAGTGTCCACATAAGAACGATCGTGATATGGAAACCAACTTCAAGCGCAGTCTGACGTTCTTCGACTCTCAGTTTGTTCCCGAGATAGGAAAACGTACCATCATTTCATCGATCATCCTCATCCTGATGTTTATCATGTCATCGTTCAAGTTCATTCCGTTGCTGACGTGTACCATGTTGGCTGCAGGTGTCTCTATCCTGCTCCGATGCTGCAGAATGAATAACATTACGAAATATATCGACTGGAACTTCTTGCTGATACTGGGATCACTGGTGGTATTCAGTACAGCCATCACCAAGACAGGTATTGTGGCGGTGATTGCCGATGCTGTGCTCGACCTTTGCGGTAACAATCCATACGTCATCATTGGCGTGATGTGTCTCATTGCCTCCTTGGCCAGTGAAATGTTCAGCAATGTAGCAGCGGGTGCTATATTCTTCCCCATTGTCTATCAGCAGGCGTTGACGCTGGGATGCAACCCCATGCCTTTCGTCATCGCCATCATGACGGCAGTGAGTATCAGTTACTGCACCCCGATGGGATCGTCCACCATTATGATGATCTTTGGTCCTGGTGGCTTTAAGTTCACTGACTTCTGGCGACTGGGTATCTGGATGCACCTCATTCTGCTCATGGTAGATCTGGCGGCGATATTCCTGTTTTTCCCTATGTATTAATAATTAAAACTCAATAAGATGGAAACAAAGATTAAAGAAGAGAATGGCTGCATGGTTGCAGTATTTAAGGGACGTCTTGATACGGCTGCTGCCGCACAGACTACGAAGGATGTAGAACCTTTGATGACGGCAGAGTGCAAAGAAATCATTCTGGATTGCACCGACTTGGAATACATCAGCAGTTCTGGCTTGCGCATTTTTATCAGCCTCTTGAAGAGTGCCAAAACCAGAGGGGGTAATGTCATCGTGAGCAACATCAACGAGGACATCAGTAAGGTTTTCCAGATGACAGGATTCAATAAACTCTTTACCATCAGGTAAAATTAAAAGGGGGATGTCGAAACAGACATCCCCCTTATTTCTTTTAGATCAACTGCTGCCTGATGGCCTCACGCACAATGGAAGCGGTGTTACTCACTCCTAATTTCTGTCGGATGTTCTTCATGTAGCTATGCACCGTTTCAAAACTCAGATACAACTTAACAGCTATCTCCTTAGTGGAAAAACCTTCCACAATGAGGCGTAGAATCTCTTTCTCACGGTTGGTCAGCGTCTCTGCATTGTTTTTCCTACGCAGGGTCATCATGGCTTCTTCGCAGACATACACCTCCCCCTCTCCCACTTGCTTCAATCCTTGCACTAATTCTTGGGCATTGCAGGCTTTAAGGAAGTAGCCACGAGCCCCATTGTTCAATGCCAGACGTACGATGGATGCTTCTGAATAATAGGTAAGTACGGCAATTTTCATCGTGGGACAGAGTGCCTGCAGTTCGGGGATAAAGTCAATGCCATTACCATCGGGCATGGCCATATCCACCAACAAGATGTCGGGCTGATGTTCCTGACAAGCCTTACGCGTATCTTCCAAGGTAAAGACCACGCTTACCACCTCTCCTATAAGGCTTCCATCCACTGGTACGGTTTTTATCAGCGTAGAGACAGCTTCCGCCACCATCTTATGGTCATCTGCTACAATTATCCTATACATTATATATACAATTCAATGATTCTAACTCTATACATGCTTGCATCCCTCAATCCGGAATACCGATTTGAAAAGTCGTACCCTTATCCGATTTCAGTTCCAACTGGCCTCCCAAAGCCTTTACACGAGAGGCGATACTGTCCATTCCAAAGCCTGAATCATGCGGATTAATGCCTCTGCCATTGTCCTGCACCTCCAGAAGAGTCTGGTCGGCTCCCTGGTACAGACGTACATGAACATGCGTGGCACCAGCGTTCTTCACGGCATTGTTCACCAACTCATGGGCGATGTAGTAAATCGCCTCTTCCTTATGCTTCTTCAGCCTACGGTCTTCTCCTTCAAAGCTGAAGTGCACAGACGGTATGGTGTCACAGAAACTCTCTATCGCCGTACGCAGTCCGAAACGTCGCAGAGATTCGGGCATCAAGTGATGCACGATGCCTCGCATCTCATGCACGGCTTCATCTGTCAGATTCAAGGCATTCTCACGGACCTGCACATTTTCAGGCTGCTGCATGAAGAGCTGCAAGTTCAACTTGATGCCTGTGAGCAAGGCGCCCATACGATCATGAAGGTCGCGTGCGATGCGTACACGCTCTGTCGTCTCTCCTTCTATCTTCGCCAAAGCCTCAGCATGACGACGTTTCTCACGCAGCCAGAACATCAGGAAGATGAGCGAACCTGCCAACAATACCAAAGCCACCACACTTAGTCCTGTCAGCCAACGCATCCAGGTGCGTTCACGCTGCAGGTCCTCTATCTGTTGCTGTTTCTGCTCTGTTTCATAGATCACCTCCATCTGTGATAAAGCACTCTGATATTGCAAGTTGGAGTATTCCGTCATCAACTCGT
>JAGCFP010000070.1 GCA_017650045.1 Bacteroidaceae bacterium
ATTCAGCAGGCGAATAATCCATTTAAAGTTGGTTTTTGGCAAAGATTTGGAGAAAATTCCTATCTTTGCCAAAAATGCTTTTTTCTATGAATAAATCTTTAAGCTTGCTGGCAGGATTATTGTTGGCATCAAACTTTTTAAACGCACAAGAGAATATGGAACTAACGAAAAAACAACAGGCTTTGGTGGTGATTTCTGCTACGGAGGCCAAGGGTGATATCAATGGCCTGAAGGCTGCAGTCAACGATGGTTTTGAGCAAGGACTCACCATAAGTGAAGTGAAGGAAGCCCTCGCACAGCTCTATGCCTACACTGGCTTCCCACGCTCACTCAATGCTTTGGGAGCTTTGCAGCAGGTGATCTCAGAACGTCAGGAGCAAGGACTGCTCACAGAGGCAGGTAAGGAAGCCGATCCGTTGCCAGCCAACTATGATGCCGTGAAATATGGCACCGAAGTGCAGACGCAGATGTTTGGTCCTGTCAATAACACTTTCGCTCCCCAAATCGACTACTACCTCAAGGCTCACCTCTTTGGCGACATCTTCGTGCGCAACAACCTTTCACACATCGATCGTGAGATAGTGACGGTGAGTGCCATATCCGCACTTCCTGGTTGCGAGCCACAGCTCGATGCCCATGTGATGGCTGCCCATAAGATGGGGGTTACGGAAGAGCAACTCTGTCTGATACCTGCCGTACTTAGTGAGCGGGTAGGAGAAGAGGAAGGTCAGCGTTGCGCCAAGGCTGTGGCACAGTTCCTCGGACAGGAAATCACGACCGTGCAGACGGTAGATTTCTCCGTATGGCCAAAGGGCGAGCTGAATCCATACAACAAGTACTTTACAGGCAACAGCTACCTCACCATGCTGGGAGAGAGTGGAGCATACAACGTGACCTTCGAGCCCGGTTGTCGCAACTTCTGGCACATCCACCACGGAGCCGTTCAGGTGCTGATGTGCGTAGGAGGTCGTGGCTGGTATCAGGAGTGGGGCAAGGAAGCTGTGCCTATGACTCCAGGTACCGTGATTACCATCCCTGAAGGCGTAAAGCATTGGCATGGCGCTGCTAAGGATTCCTGGTTCCAGCATGTGGGCTTCGAGACCGATGTTCAGAAAATCCACAGCAACGAGTGGTTGGAAGCCGTTTCTGACGAATTATATAACCAGCTGCCTTAAGGCGTTGTGGCTGTGTAAAAAGTGAAACTAAAAAAACAACTAAACAAATATGGGAAAACAACTTTATTTGGAATGCTATTCAGGCATCAGCGGTGATATGACCGTGGCTGCCTTACTGGATCTGGGAGCTGATCAGGCACAGTTGGAACAAGTGCTGAAGAGCCTGCCAATTACTGGCTTTGAAACGCGTGTCAGTCGTGTGACGAAAGCTGGTATTGATGCGTGCGACTTTAATGTGATCCTGGATCACGACAACCATGACCATGATATGGAATATCTGTATGGAGAGCACCACCATCATCATAAGCTGTTTTTCCTGAACTGGTTCCATCGTCATCACGACCATGAGCACACCCATACGCACAGCCATGAGCACAGCCATGAGCATGGGCATACGCATGAACATCGTGGCTTGGCAGACATTGTGCAGATACTTAATGCCAGCGCTTTGACCGATAGAGCCAAGAAGTTGGCAATCAGGATATTCCAAATTATAGCTGAAGCAGAAAGTAAGGCGCATGGCCTGCCCGTAGAGGAGGTGCATTTTCACGAAGTAGGCGCCATCGACTCTATCGTTGACATCGCTGCTGTGGCATTCTGTCTCGACAATTTGGACATCGACCAAGTCTTCGTACCAGTGCTCTACGAGGGTACAGGTACCGTACGTTGTCAGCATGGCATCCTACCCATTCCTGTACCAGCGGTAGCCAATATTGCTGATGCCCATGGCTTGCACTTGCATCTCACTTCCACAAAGGGCGAGCTTGTCACACCTACAGGTGCTGCTATCGTGGCAGCCATCCGTACCTCTGAGGTTCTGCCAAAAACGTTTAAGATAGTGAAGACTGGCATTGGTGCAGGCAAGCGCACCTATGAACGTCCAAGCCTGCTGCGTGCCATGTTGATAGAGGCAGGGGAAGCACCGTCTGAAGTTGCTCCGCTTAAGACGCAGACCGTGGTTCAGCGTGATGATATGATTGTAAAGCTGGAGACCAATATCGACGACTGCACAGGAGAGGCGTTGGGTCGTGTCATGGAGAAGCTCTTGCAGGCAGGTGCGCGTGATGTGCACTATTTCCCTGTGTTCATGAAGAAAAACCGTCCTGCCTATCAGCTTAATGTGGTATGCATGGAGCAGGAGCGCGTTGCTCTGCAAAACATCATTTTCAGGGAGACTACTACCATTGGCATTCGTATCCAGCGTATGGAACGTGCCGTCTTGCCTCGTGAAGTGCGGAAGATCAACACCAGCGTGGGCATTGTTACTGTGAAGGTTTGCCAACTGCCTGACGGTTCAGAACGCTGCTATCCTGAATACGATGAAGTGGCTGCCTTGAGCGATCAGACTGGTCGTTCATACCTCAGCCTTTACAATGACATTTATAGTGAAACCAATCATAAAGAATCGTAAGATATGCACATGGCAGATGCGCTGGTTTCCACCGCTGTGGCTGGAACCATGTATGCCTGTTCGGCACTCGCCACAGGCTATTCACTCAGAAAGGTCAAGGCAGACGACCTGAATCATAAGATCCCCCTCATGGGCGTGATGGGGGCCTTTGTGTTTGCCACCCAAATGATTAATTTCACCATTCCTGGCACAGGCTCTTCAGGGCATCTGTGCGGAGGCATGCTGCTCAGCGCTGTGCTGGGTCCAGAGGCGGGCTTTCTCACGTTGGCATCCGTGTTGGTCATCCAATGCCTGATGTTTGCAGATGGAGGGCTCATGGCCTTGGGTTGTAATGTATGGAACATGGGGTTCTATGGCTGCTTTGTGGGTGGTTACCTCATCTGGAATGCCTTTATGCGTGGAGGTATCACCCGTGGGCGTATCGTGGCAGCCTCATTGGTGGGCTGTGTGCTCTCGCTACTGCTGGGAGCTCTCTCCGTTACTCTTGAGACTTTGGCTTCTGGCATCACAGAGTTGCCATTCAGCATCTTCGCTGGTTTCATGCTCCCCATCCATCTGGTAATAGGTTTGGTCGAGGGACTCATCACCGCTGCTGTGCTGCTCTTTATTTTTCAGGCACGTCCACAGTTGCTCCGTGGCTATGGCGATGACGCGCCAGCACACCTCCATACAGGTGCTGTGGCATCTATCCTTGGAGCTACGGCCTTAGTCATAGGCGGTTTCTTCTCTCTGTTTGCCTCTGCTCATCCCGATGGGTTGGAGTGGTCTATTGAACGTGTGACTGGCAGCACGGAGCTGGAGGCTGGTAGCAGCCATCTCTGGGCCTCACAGCTGCAGGAGAAGTTGGCCCTGCTGCCCGACTATGGTTTTCAGACAGGCGGTTCAGAGGTGGGGACTTCCGTCTCTGGCATTGTGGGCAGCTTTTTGGTGCTGGCCGTCTGTGTGCTGCTCTGCATGCTTATTAGGCGGGTGAAACAACCTTCCAACTAAATCCTCCTGCCACCTATGAACCGTATTGACAGAGCGATGCGAGAGCTACATGCCATCGACTGTGAGGCAGCGTCTCATGGTTGGTTGCAAGCCATACACCCTCTGTCCAAGGTGCTGGTCACAGTGGCTTACCTGGTGGTATTGCTCTCCTTTGGCAAGTACCAACTTACAGGCGTACTGCTTATGGGTGTCTATCTGGTAGTGCTTTTCCTGCTGGGCAATGTCTCCGTTGGTCGTATGGGAAGGCGCTTGTGGGTGGTTCTCCTGCTCGTCTGTCTCGTAGGCATCGCCAATCCCTGGTTCGATCGCACCCCCATGCTCACGCTGGGTAGTATCACCCTCACAGGAGGTGTCATTTCTTTCCTCACTCTGATGCTCAAAGGCCTCTTTGCCGTCTCTGCAGCCTATCTACTCATGGTCAGCACCACCATGGACGATGTGTGTCATGTGCTGCGCCATCTGCATGTGCCCTCCGTGCTGGTTACCGTGCTGATGCTGGTCTATCGCTACCTTATGGTCTTCCTCAAGGAAGCTGGGAAGCTCAGTGCAGCCTATGCGCTCAGGGCGCCTGGCGAGCAAGGATTACGCTTTAGTGTATGGGGCAGCATGATCGGGCAACTGCTCCTGCGCAGCATCGACAGGGCCGAGGTGGTGTATGAGAGCATGCAGCTTCGTGGTTTTCAAGGAGAGTTCAAAGCCAGATTAGAGCAGGTTGCCCATCCTATAGATTACGCCTATGGCATTATTTGGATAGCCTTATTTTTGATTATACGATGGATATGAATGTACTGGAGATTTCAGGAGTGACTTATGCCTACGACGATGTGCATGGCAAGGCAGAAAGGAAGGTGCTGCGAGACATCAGCTTTTCCGTGGCTCAGGGTGAGAGTGTAGGGCTTATAGGAGCCAATGGAGTGGGGAAGAGTACCCTGCTCAAGCTGATTTGCGGCCTCTTGCCCTTGCAGCAAGGTCAGATGTTGGTAGCAGGTCTGCCCGTATGTAAGGCCAATCTGAAGGCTGTGCGTCGCCTTATGGGCTATGTCTTTCAGGATTCAGAGAGCCAGTTGTTCATGCCTACCATCTACGAGGATGTGGCTTTTGGTCCGCGCAACTATGGATACACCAAAGAGCAAGTTGACGATGCTGTTAGGACAGCTCTGCGACAGGTGCATTTGGAAGATCGCTGCCACCAGCCCATCTACCAGCTCTCAGGCGGAGAGAAGAAGTTGGCCAGCATCGCCACCGTCCTTGCCATGCAGAGTCAGCTCATGCTGCTCGATGAGCCTTCTGTGGCACTCGATCCCCGCCATCGTCGTGAGCTCATACACCTGCTGGGTAATCTCGACTGCGCCAAGCTCATCGCCAGTCACGACCTCGATTTCATCTATGATACCTGCCAGCGCGTGGTATTGCTGGGAGAGGGCAACAAAGTCTGTGAAGGTCCCACAGCCCAAGTGCTGCAAGACCAAGCTCTGCTTGAGCAACACGGATTGGAGCTGCCCTTGTCATTCTCCCGCAGGATTAGGGGAGGCACCCCCTAATTCCCTCCCCTTACTATTCCTCATCTTGGATAAACCCGATGCGACGGCGGGGCTTCTCTTCTTTGGGCTTTGCTTGCAGCTCTGCAAGCGCTATGGAAATGGCATCCAGCTGCATACGGGTTTCCTCGTTGATGTCGTTTTGGTCGTGCAAAGAGTTGTTCATTTCCTCTTTGATATGTGCCAGTTCACTTTCAATCCTCTCTATGCGATCTTCTGTCATAGGAATAGAGACAAGATGCCTTAGTGTGACAAAGCACGCATAATGTTTATATTCACCTCAATTGCCGTCTCAGAGCGTAGTACAGAACTAAGCATTGCTACTCCAAGTTCAGTAAAAGCATAAGGATAATATTTTAGGTGTTGGCCTCGTTTTTCGTTTAAGGTCACAATTTGTGACCTTAAACACTCTTCTTTTGTCAATTGAAACATAAAGTCCTCTGGGAACCGATGTGTGTTCCTTTTTACAGCTTGATTCAAAGCCTTTGTTTCAACACCATATAAATACGCTAAATCACGGTCCAGCATGACGCGCTGGCCTCGAATCTCATAGATTTTGTTTTGGATCAATTCAATATCATTCATTGCCGTTTTTTATTTTAATGGTTTGCAATTCGGCGACAAAAATAGTTTAAAAATCATTCCGTGCAAAGATTTCTTTTAAGAATTTTCTATTTCATACCTCCCTCTATCACCACTATTTGATTTTCTCAGAAATTTTAATATCTTTGTAGAGCATTGGAAACCCAGAACAAGCAACAAATGAAGAAGCTATTAAAAATAATAATCTGGATGATAGGTATAGGCATGGCCCTGTGCCTTATCCTAATGCTGTCATGCGACTTCTTGGTATCCTCCCACGCCAAGGGCAAGATATACGATGATGTGGAGAACATACCTTATCGAGAGACGGGCTTGCTGCTGGGCACCACACCACAGACCAGAATAGGTAGGCATGTCAATAGATTCTTTGTGTTTAGGATAGATGCAGCAGAGAAGCTTTACAAAGCAGGGAAGATAAAATCTATCCTCATTAGCGGTGATGAGAATAGCCTCGATGGAGTGAATGAGGTGGAGAGTATGAGAGATTCGCTGATAGCCAGAGGTATCCCATCGTATGCCATTATGCTAGATGGAAAAGGCTTCAGAACGCTGGAGTCTATCGTAAGGGCAAAGCAAGTATTTGGCCTGCAAAGCTTCACGTTAATTTCGCAGAAATTCCACAACGAGAGAGCCTTGTATCAGGCAGACTATCTAGACATCGATATCAAAAACCCCGTAGCATTCAATGCCGAATCCCCTCGATCAGCCATGGCCACTATTACTTATATGCGTGAATACCTTGCTCGAGTAAAACTGTTTTTGGACCTCTTTAATCCTATTGTGCCAAAAGAATAAGTTGAAAAACGAGATTCAGGCACTCTATAACACATTGTTGAAAGCATGAAAAAAAGGAGCTACCTATTGGCAGCTCCTTTTATCCTCTTACGCTATGACATTGGGAACAAAAAACTCGAAATCATACCATCCGAGATTATGAGAGTGAGAAAAAAACGGGAAGAACACTATTTCCTCATCTTCCGCAAAACCACCCATCCAACGTAACACTATTTTGTCATGCTCATCGCGCCTACAGTAACACCCCATTTTCATAAGAGTTTCAAACATACGGTTGTTTGAAACCAAGTTGTTTTTCATACTTTTCTTTTTCGCCATTTTTTTTTATAATGTGTAGAATAATTGCAAACACCTTGCTCGTTAGCGAAACAAGTTGCGTTAACGTACATCTTTCTGTCCTAGGGACAGCTCGTATGTTTACATGTTGATTTATTCTGGATAGTTGCCTTCGATATACGCCTTGATCAGCGAGGCATGCGAGAGAGGTTTCTTAGGATTGTTCACATCAGCGTTGGTATCATAGTCCAGCAGCACCACGGGCTTGTTCTTCGCTATGATCCTGATGGCAGTCACCAGCTTCTTGAGCTTGTTGTCCAGCACCCACTTGTAGGCAGGCAGATAGATTTCCTTGCGGGCGTCGATGTATTCCAGCAGCTCCTCGCCACGGATGCCCTTGCAGTGTCCCAAGCAATTCCCGAACTTACGGGAAGTGCGCTTAATGTTCTTCATGTCCTTGATCTTGAACGAATGAATATCCACACCCACATTCTCGAACACCTTCAGGCCCTGCCAGATGCCCTCCACGCTTTGTGAGGTCACACCATTAGAGTAGGGAATAGGAATACCACCATGAGGATAAAAAGGACTGAACTTGACGAACTCATCATCGGCATGACTGGTCACATCAATGATCATAGCACCAGGATACTCCTTTTCAAGAGTCTCCAACTTCTTCTTCTTAGATTCTACAATAATCATCACAGGCTTTGGATTTTCGTTACGAACAAAAATAGAAAAATTCTCAGACTTTTTTAAATCACTTACCATAATTTTAACTATCATAAACCTCCAAAATATTTATTTACCCAATGGTGGGCATATATGATTGCCAAAAAAGTGCCGAATAGTACCACCCGAAAATCAAAAAAATTTTATTTTTAACATTTGCGTGAAATTTACGCAATCTTTTTTGGTAGTTCGAAATAAATCCCTTACCTTTGTTGCGTTAGAATAACGCAGTAATTTTAATAAGGGGTAATGGGAAGAATAATCAGTGTAAAGGGTTTTGAAGAAGAAGATAAGTTGTCTTTTGAGGAAGAAAAAAGAGAACTTATCAAAGTCCGTAAGAGATTATTTGAGAAGGTGGTAGATGGTGAGAGAGATCGGACGTTGATGGCCTTGGTAAGTAAGTTCCAGACTTTGAGGTATGAAGATCTGGAAGAGGTGTATAATGATGGATGTTTGGTGTTGTGGAGTAAGTTTGAAGATGAAGAGTTTGAGTTGATAGAAAAGAGTATCACGTGGTATTTGTGGAAGATATGTGATAATATCGGGAAGCACTATTTGAGGAAGGTGAATGATAATATAGAAAGTCTGGATGTGATATTGGAGAGAGATAGTGAAAAGGTCTATGATGATGCCGATGGTTTGGTGAGAGTGTTTGATGTGTTTGAGGAAGAAATAGATGATGAGGCGAAGTTGAGCAGGTTGGATGAGATATGGGAGAAGCTGAGTAATATAGATAAGATGATCTTGGAGAGTTATTATGTAGAAAAATGTAAGTTGGAAGATATAGCCAAGAGGGTAGGATATAAGAATGCCAATACGGTAAAAAGTAAGAAGGATAAGGTGTTGAAGCGCATGTTGAAGATGATGAAAGAAAAAGAAAATGAATAGATAATTATGGAAGAATTTAAGTATCATTACAAATACCCGCATCCGAGTGTCACGACCGACTGTGTGATCTTCGGGTTCGACGGTGCGAAAATCAATGTCCTTCTCGTGGAGAGGGGCATCAATCCCTATAAGGGTCGCTGGGCTTTCCCTGGCGGCTTCCTGAAGATGGATGAATCAGCCCTTCAGGGTGCCAAGCGTGAGCTGTTTGAAGAGACCGGACTGAAGGATGCTTACATCCACCAGTTCCATGCCTTTTCCGATCCACAGCGTGACCCCCGTGAGCGTGTCATCACCATTGCCTACTATGCACTTGTACGCATCAGTGAGGTGAAGGCAGGCGATGATGCCGCCAAAGCCCAGTGGTTCCCCCTCGACAAGGTGCCCTCACTGGCGTTCGATCACGACCAGATCCTCCGTGAGGCCACCATCGCCCTGCGACGTCAGATCCACTTCGAGCCCATCGGCTTCGAGCTGCTCCCAGAGAAGTTCACCATGACACAACTCCAGCACCTCTACGAAGCCATCCTCGATGTCAAGTTCGACCGTCGCAACTTCTCCAACAAGATGCAGCATCTGGGCATCCTCACGCAGTTAGAGGAAACGGTGACCCTACCCAATAAGAAGGAAGCCTTCCTCTATAAGTTCAATGCCGTAAATTACCAGTTACTCAAACAAAAAGGATTCAGATTAGAATTTTGACCTATGGATAAAAACCCACAAGAAAAAGCCCGTGAACGAAACCTCGACCGTTTCATTCATGCACAAGACGGAAGCGCCCTCTACGACGGCACAGAAACCTATGACACCGCCCTTCAGGAAATAAAGGCAGGCAAGAAACGCACCCACTGGATCTGGTACATCTTCCCACAGATGAAAGGACTGGGCCATTCCGAGATGTCGAAATACTATGGCATCGATGGGCGTGAAGAAGCCCAAGCCTACATCAAACACCCAGTGCTCCGTGCCCGACTGATAGAAGCCACCGAAGCCGTCCTGAACAACGAACATTCCCCTTATGAAATCTTTGGTTCCGACACCATCAAGTTCCGTTCATGCATGAAGCTCTTCGCCTCCGTCTCCGATGAGCCCGTCTTTAAACAGATCATTGCAAAGTATAAGTGGAACTGACAATAAACATGGAAAATTATTAAGCGGCAATTATGCTGTGTCTTCATGCTATGGTAAGATAAACTAAAGTATTAACTAAAGATGTTTAATAGTTAGAGAAAAAGAAGTATCTTTGTAAATAGAAAATGAAAAATAAACATTTATGGCAAACAATTATAATATACCCAGCTTACCACTCCCATATGATTTGGAGACGGTTAAGATATTAAAACAACTGAGCAAGGCAAACAGAAAATTGGCTGAACTAAAAGGTATAGCCCTCACCATACCTAATGAAAAAATACTGATAAGTACTCTAGCGCTGCAGGAAGCCAAAGATAGTTCGGCTGTAGAAAATATTGTAACGACACAGGATGACTTGTATAAAGCAGGATTAAGTGATAAAATGTTCATTTTGAATCCAGCTATCAAAGAAGTTCTGCGATATAGAGAAGCAATCTTCGAAGGATTCAATATGGTCAGGAAGAATAAGATCTTGTCGAACAAAGTAATTAAGAAAGTACAGGAACTGATAAAACTAAATGACGGAGGATTTCAAGTATCTCCAAATAAAGCTCTTGTTAATCAAAAAGATGGAAGAATCATATATACTCCACCCCAGGACATTAACGAGGTGAATAGAAAGATGGATAACCTTGAATTGTTTATCAATGACCCGAATGTTTGTAGTCTTGATCCACTTATTAAAATGGCCATTATTCATCATCAATTTGAAAGCATACACCCATTTGGAGATGGTAACGGTAGGACGGGACGTATCATAAATATACTCTATTTGGTAACAACAGATTTACTGGATCTCCCCATTCTCTATTTAAGTCGATATATCACTCATAATAAAGGAGAGTATTATGCTCTTCTTCAGGCTATCAGAGATAAAAACCACGACAATGCAAAAGAATGGGAGGACTGGATAGTCTTTATGCTAAGAGGCATAGAAGAAACAGCAGCAGACACAATAAATTTAGTGAAAGGAATATCGCAGCTTATGGCAGAATATAAGGCGATATTACGTCCTCTATTTGACAAGGCTTATAAACATGAATTGATTAATAATCTATTCTTCCATCCTTATACAAAAATAGATTACATGCAACATGACATGATGGTTAAACGTAAGACGGCTTCAAAGTATTTAGATAAAATTGTTGAGGCAGGACTTCTTGAAAAATTGAAGATAGGAAGGGAGAACTATTACATAAACACAAGGTTACGGGATTTGTTCCTTAACTATAGTGACGTTTCAGATCACAATGGGGTTGTTATAGAGTCTATTAATAAATAAAAGGTCTCCTAAATGAGTATATTATACCCAAATTTGGAAGAATATGTACCCGAAAATGCGTTTTTGGGTACATATTGTGGTCGTTATGTGTAAGAAATTGTAGTTTTGGGAACATGTTGTAGAGTAATTAGTACATATTTTTAAGTCCGAAATTTGTTTCCTAAAACGAACTTTTTCTTTGTAGAAAACAAGAAGTAACGAACGCACGAACATCCCGTTCGTAATTTGAATATACTTTTGCATTAGAATTAAAACCTTAAATATATGGAAACCATTTTCATTTACGTATTTCTATTTTTTGTTGTTGTGGGCATCATGTTGTCTGTATGGAACGACTGGAAAGCAGAGAAGCGCAGACAAGCGGAATTTGAGCAACTGAAAGCACTGGAGGTCAGTAGGCAAGCCCCAGCGGATCAAACAGCTAATAATACTATAGGAACAAGAGACCTTTTCCTTGACACCCTGACAAAGATAGGTTGTCAGTACCATCTAGGAGAGGGAGAAGATGAAAGGATCTATTTCGCATATCAGGGAGAGCATTTCTTTGCCGAAGCCTCTAACGAAGCCAAGTTTCTCCACCTCTGGGATACCCATTGGGAGCATGTTGAACTGGAAGACATTGATGAACTCTCACGCTTGCGAAAAGCCATTAATTATTCAAATCTCAACATGTCAGTCACCACTGTATATACCATCGATGAAGAAGAGAAGACTATGGATGTCCATTGCAAGATGACCACCGTATTTACTCCAGAGATCCCAGCACTTGATGAGTTCCTTAGAGTCGTCTTGGACAACTTCTTCCGCACCCATCATATGGTTACTAAGGAAATGAACAAGCTTAGAGTGAAGGAGGAGAGTGTGAATTAATTATTACAATTAAATACCTTATATTTGTTTTTTCAAAACAAACCTATATTTTTGTAAAAGATAAGAAGTAATCATTTAATGAGCATAGTGTTTTTATTATAACAATTAATCTTACCATGGGAGGTCTTCTAGCATTTAGGGTTGGTAATTACGACAATACCGCAGAAAGAGAGCAATTTCGGTTCTTATGTTCACAACTAAGTGAACATTTTAAGAACTCGAATGAGTTTTGCGTGTTTGTTGGTAATTATAACATTGGATGTGAATTGGATGCCCTTTGTATAAAGAAAGACGCTATAATAGCTATTGAATTTAAAAATTATGGAGGGCATATAATCGCTAATGAGAATGGGGAGTGGACATCCGATGGTAAAACTATAAGAGGAGGTTCTAGAAAAACTGTTCTCCAACAAGCCCGTATTAACCATACTATAGTGAAAAGAGAGCTTAAGACTCTAGGAGTTGAAACAAAACAAATTAAAGA
>JAGCFP010000006.1 GCA_017650045.1 Bacteroidaceae bacterium
ATATATGTTAATTTGAGAATGGAATAATGGGTAATACATAGGCAAAAAAATAAACTGTTATTGTTATAACTGTTATCGACTACAATTTGCTAAATTTTTTTTTCCTAACTACGAAAAAAATTTTTCCTAGTTAGAAACGTAAAAAATGGTACTTTTCCCTTCACGACTACTTTGGCCATTTATCGCCCTATTGACAGATTTTAACACATTAGAAGATATATGAGATGTTTACATTAATTAACTTTATGCCTCCGAGAGGTATAAAAAACAGGCCAGACATCTACGTGTGATAATTTCTTCGTGTGAGAGGCGGAAAATAGCACTAAGGCGTGTAAGCATTTGTTAAATAATCTTTCCTGATTAAACGTTTTCCTCTATCGGGTGATCCGTATTTTGTATATTCATGCAGATATCACACAAGTGCTATCTCTGCATCCACGACAAAAATATCCCCTTCTTCATCAACTAAGACATTTCGCGGAACTAAGTCCCATACAAGATATCTCTGATTAACGAATCGGCCTTCTGCTTCTTTTTTAAACCCAAGCGCACACATATATGTTTCAATTTGAATAGGTGTAGCAGGTTTCGCATTCTTTACAAGATCTTGCCTGATGACTGGCATCACGGTGCTACCTTCAAATCCCGTAAAACCAATAAAGCAATAAAAAGTTTCTGGAAATATTTCATTGTGAAACCTCACCCTATCCAGAAAACGTGTGATAGAGTGGCTGTTAAGTAAATTATTAACTTTGAAAATGAGGTCGTTGGATATGTATGTGTCGTTTTCGTTTCCACTTGGTCCAGGAATACCTATCATGAAGATATCTGACAACGGAATCCAAAGATCGTTCTCCTTGGCCCATTGTTCTGCAATATTCATTTCTGCATATAAATTTCTTGCATTTGATTGGCCAGCTTCATATTGAGCTTCATGTAAGCTACAGCGTCGTCTGATTTCATCGGCGACTTCTTGGATTCGGCGATTTTCCTCATCTTGCGTTCCGCTGCTTCTTTGTGATATTGATTCAAATATACCATCTTTCATAAGTAAATATTAATATAGGCAAAAATAGTTCTTTTTTTTGAATTATCAAATTCTATGGACCTTTTTCAACGCTATTGTGTTGCATAAAAGTTTTTCCAAACGTACTACAAAACGATTTAAAGCAGGGGTGCATAAATCATTTGTTAAATAATCTTTTCTGATTAAACGTTTTCCTCTATCGGGTGGTCTAAACAATAGAAAACGGGCAAGAAAAGCACGATTCTTGGTCGTTGAAGGGTAAATGTGTAAGGTAAAAAGATTGTTTCAGTTTTTAATGATGAAAGGTATTAGTTATGAAGAAGATTGTTTTTTTAGTGATGATGTTAATGGGAGTTGGTAGTCTGACTACCCTTCAGGCTGCAACGGATGAAAGCGCTCAGGTGATACGTGGGCGTAGCATGGTGGAGCAGATTACCAACCGTATGACTGCGCAACTGGTGCTTACGGAGCTTCAGGCGAAAGCGGTGCTGGAGCTGAATCATGCGTATTATTTCTTGTTCGAGGGGGATGCCCCCAAGGCATTTACTGATAAGAAGTATCGGAAGTCTTGGAATAGCTATGATCGCAAGCTGCGTCGTATCCTGACTACGCATCAGTACACGCTTTATCTGGCTCAGCGCGGGACGCTCTATGCTGTTGCTCCACGTCCAAGCATCCCTCGGGCTTTTGTGCAGAGCCCTGTACGTGTTCCACGGGTGACCGTTCCGCAGGGACAGGGGAATACCCGCAGGCCTATGGCTGCTACTCCCAGAAACGGGAATCGCGGACAAGGGGTGAATCCTCAGCGCGAGAATCGTGGTCAGAATGTGAATCCCCAGCGTGAGAATCGCCGTCCTGAGGTGGGAAGGCAGCGCCAAGAACAGGGGAAGCCTGAGGTGAAACCACAGGAGAAGGAGCCGCAGGTGCAGGGGCCTCAGGGCAAGCCTGAGACTGACAATACAAAGAAAGGGGAGCTTTAAGCCCCCCTTTTTTATTTGAATCACTTTACTTGGTCAATCCCTTTGAATGTTTCACGAACTCTAAGATCTGCTCTATCTGCGGACCAGTAGGTACCTGCTCGATGATCTTCTCAGTGGCATCTTCCAGGCTGTAGCTGGTCTGATAGATGAGGTAGTAGGCATTCATGATGTGGCGGATGGTGCGGTCGTCGAGCGGCTGCTTGTCGTTCTGACGCAGGATCTGGGCATTCACACCATGATACTTGGCTGGATTGCCTGCCATGATGATGTAAGGTGGTACATCCTTAGACACGCGACAGCCCGACTGGATGAAGCTCCATGAGCCTACATGCACGTTCTGCTGAAGCTGGGCATTGGTGCTGAGGATGGTGTAGCTATCTACATGGGCTCCACCTGCCAGCGTAGCCTTGATGCCAATGAGCACCCAGTCGTCAAGCTTCACATCGTGACAGAGGTGTACGCCATCCATCAGGAAACAGTGGTTGCCAATGATGGTGAAGTCGCCCTTATGGGTGGCACGGGCAATGACCACATTCTCGCGGATGTCACAGTCGTCGCCAATGATTACGCCTGCTTCCTCGCCTTTATAGTGCAGGTCTTGTGGAACGGAGCCTATCACGGCATTGTGATAAACCACCGTGCGCTGACCTATCTTGGTGCCTTTCAGGATGTTGGCATGTGCCTTGATGGTACAGCCGTCGCCTATCTCCACATTGCCTTCGATAAATGCGAAGGGCTCTATGGTTACGTCCTTGCCGATCTTAGCGGCTGGATCTACGTATGCTAATGGACTTATCATGATATTATTTTTTATTGGTTTTCAATCTCACGTCCGCCACCCAGGGCTTTGTAGAGGTTAATGACTGCCTGCATCTCTTCATAGGTATCGCTCACCTGCGCAAGCTGGGCGCTGAGGTAGCTGTTCTGGGCGCTCAGCACTTCCAGATAGCTGGAGGTGCCCAATTGGAACAGTTCTGCGGTGTACTCGGAGGCATTGCGGGCAGAGGTGACTTGCATCTCGCGGGCGGCTGCTTTCTCCTGACAGGTCTCGTACTCGAAGAGGGCATTGCTCACTTCGTTGCCTGCATTGAGCAGGGCAGTCTGGAACTGCAACTTAGACTTCTCCTCGTTGGCCTTGGCTGCCTTCAGGGCTGCCACCAGGCGACCACGGTAGAACAGTGGCTGGGTGATGGAGCCTACGATAGAGGCCAGGAACTGGGCGGGATTAGAGATCACGCCAAGGTTGTTGGTCCATCCAGCCTGTCCGTTGATGGTAACCTGTGGATAGAAGGCTGCACGTGCCTGATTGGTGTTGTAGTAGTTGGCTGCCAACGCCATTTCAGCGGCCTGCACATCGGGACGGTTGCTCAGCAACTGCAGGGAAACACCTGTGTTGAACTGCGTAGGCAGGTGCTGGTCTTCCAGACGACCACGTGGGATGGCTTGTCCAGGCTTGTTGAGCAACAGGCACATGGTGTTCTCCATCTCACGGATGTTCTGCTTGAGGTCGCTGAGGGAGGCCACTACCTGCATGTAGCCTGCGCGTGCCTGCTCTACAGAGGCAGCATTGGCGTAGGAGAGGTTGGTCATCTCTTGCATGGTCTCCGTGGTGCGCTCCAGCAACTTACTCATGTCTGTGCTGATCTCAAGGTTACGGTCGAGCATCAGCAGGGTGTAGTAGAGGTTGGCTACGCTGGAGATGATCTGCGTCTGCACAGCTTGCTGGTAGTACTTGCTCTGCTGGTAGGTCACCTTGGCATTGCGATTGCTATTGAGCAAGGAGGCAAAGAGGTCGATCTGCCACTGTCCAGTCACGTTGGCACTCCAAGCCTTGGTCCAGTCGCGTCCCTCAACTTTGGTGAGGGTTCCCTGTGGAGAGAGCTGGAAGAGTGGCAGGTAGGCCAGACGTGCAGCTGTGAGCTGTGCCTGTGCCTGCTCCACGGTGAGGGCAGCGCTACGGATGTCTGCATTGTTCTCTAAGGCTTCTTCGATGAGGGCCTGCAGCTGTGGGTCTGTAAAGACTTGGCGCCAAGGCACATCACCAAAGTTGAGCTCATCTACAGAACTGTCTTCGCTGAGGTCACGATACAGCCCCTGTGTCACGAGGTCATCGGGGCGTTCATATTTCTGATAGATGTGGCAACTGCTCAAGAGGGCAGCTGCACACATCAGGGTGATTATTCTTGCTTTCATTGTCACGACTCCTTTCTTAAGTGTATTGTTCAATTTCTGGCAAAGCATCGGCATTGTCCACATCAGCAAACTTCATCGGAGTGAACTTCTCCTGCAGGTACTGGAATACCACGAAGAGGGCAGGTACGATGAAGATCTGCAGAATCATACCAATAAGCATACCACCAATGGCTGAGGTTCCCAACGTGCGGTTTCCATGGGCACCTACACCAAAGGCAAACATCAGTGGGAGCAGACCTACGATCATGGCGAGTGACGTCATGAGGATAGGACGCAGACGGGCTGCAGCACCCAGCACAGCAGCAGGAGTGAGGCTCATACCCATCTTGCGACGGTCGAGGGCGAACTCTACGATCAGGATGGCGTTCTTGGCCAACAGACCCATCAGCATGATGAGGGCGATCTGCATGTAGATATCGTTACTCATGGAGCCCATGATGAGTTGCATGACTGAGGCACTTCCGATGGCGCTCATGATGTTGACGAAGATGAAGCTACCCATGAGGCCGAATGGTACGGAGAGCAGCACTGCCAATGGCAGGATGTAGCTCTCATACTGGGCACTCAGCAACAGGTACACGAATACGAAGCAGAGCAGGAAGATCATGGCTGTGGTATTGCCACTGGTCTCAGCCTCCTCACGTGCCATACCACCCAACTCGTAGCTAAAGCCTGTAGGCAGGTTCTCGTTGGCTACCTCTTCAATGGCCTTCAGGGCCTGTCCAGAGGTGTAACCTGTAGCTGGAGATACCATCACAGTCATGGCAGTAAACATGTTGAAACGGTTGATCACATCTGGTCCATAAACCTTGGTAAGGGTCATGAACTGGGTGATAGGAGCCATTTCTGCACCACTCTTCACCTTGATGCTGTTCAGCGTCTCAAGGTTGCGGGTAGCGTAAGGATCGCCCTGCACCATAACACGGTACATACGTCCGAAACGGTTGAAGTTGGACGAGTACAGACCACCATAGTAGCCCTGCAGGGTGTTAAGGATGGTGCTTGGGCTGATGCCCGCACGCTTACATGCTGCAGCGTCGATGTCGATCTGATACTGTGGGAAGTTCGGGTCGAACGACGTGGTGGCTGAGTTGATCTCAGGACGCTGTGACAAGGCAGTATTGTACTCGTTTACCACCTCATAGAAACGGTCGAGCGTACCACCTGTCTTATCCTGCATATACATCTGGATATCACTGGAGATGGAGTAACCTGGAATCATAGGAGGCTGGAAGAACAGCACCTGTGCTTCCTTGATGATCTTCTGTGCACGCATGTAGAGGGTGATGAAGACCACGTTGGAGTTCTGCATGATTCCACGATCGTCGAAGTCCTTCAGCTTGATGATGAACGAACCATAGGACGGACCGCTACCTCCTGTGAAGCTGAAGCCTGACACCATGGTGCGTGAGGCTACTGCAGGTTCCACAGCAATGAGGCTGTCGACACGCTCCATAATCTCGATGGCGCGCTCTTGTGACGTACCAGCTGGCAAGGTCACAGCACCCATCAGCGTACCTGTGTCTTCCTGTGGCACCATACCCGTAGGCGTGATGGCCATGAGGATGATCAGTGCCAGGATGCTTGCGCCTGTGATGACGAAGGAGAGGACTTTATGCTCGATGAAGTAGTGTACCTTTTCCTTATATTTTACCAAGATATTCTCGTACTTGCGATTGAACCAGCGATGGAACTTCTCCACGCGAGAAGGTTCTTTCTCCTCGTCTTCTTTCTTGTGTGGCTTCAGGAACACGGCACAAAGGGCTGGACTCAGCGTCAAGGCGTTGATGGCTGAGAAGCCAATGGCGATGGCCATGGTAAGACCAAACTGCTGGTAGAATGTACCTGCTGTACCTCCCATGAAGCTCACAGGGATAAACACGGACATCATGACCAACGTGATGGATACGATGGCGCCACCCAACTCCTTCATGGCATCGATACTGGCCATGCGGGCATCGGTATAGCCCTGGTCAAGCTTCGCATGTACGCCCTCCACCACCACAATGGCATCATCGACCACAATGGCAATGGCGAGCACTAATGCCGAGAGCGTGAGCAGGTTCAAGCTGAAGCCAAAGATCTGCAGTACGAAGAAGGTACCAATCAGTGCCACAGGGATGGCAATGGCAGGAATCAGTGTAGAGCGCATGTCTTGCAGGAAGATATACACCACGAGGAACACCAGGACGAAGGCCTCTATCAAAGTCTTAACCACCTCGTAGATGGAGGCGTAGAGGAACTCGTTCACACTCTGTGCCACGTTGATCTTCAGACCTGAAGGCAAGTCTTCACTGAAGCTGTCGAGCACGGCTTGTATCTCGTTTACAGCTTGGGTAGCATTGGAACCAGGGAGCTGCATGGCCACACAGGTCACACCCTTATGTCCGTTCACACGGTTGTAGAACGAGTAGCTCATACGTCCCAGTTCAACATCTGCCACATCGCTGATGCGTAGCAACTCACCATTAGGCAGCGACTTCAGCACAATGTCCTCGAACTCCTCAGGCTGCTGCAAGCGGCCCTTGTAGCGCAAGGTGTACTGGTAGGTCTGGTCGGCATTCACGCCCAGAGAACCAGGTGCTGCCTCGATGTTCTGCTCAGCCAGAGCAGCAGAGATATCCGTTGGCATCAGTCCGTATTGTGCCATCACATCAGGCTTCAGCCAGATACGCATGGAGTAGTCCACACCCATCACCTGTGCCTGTCCTACACCATAGGTACGCTGTACCTCAGGGATAATGTTGATGGCAGCATAGTTTTCTATGAATTCTGTAGTGTAAGTATCGCTCTCATCATAGAGTGAGAAGATCAGCAGCATGGAGCTCTGGCGCTTCATGGTGATGATACCTACACGGGTAACCTCTGCAGGCATGAGGCCCTGTGCCATAGACACACGGTTCTGCACCTGCACGGCTGCCATATCAGGATCAGTGCCTTGCTCGAAGTAGATCTGGATAGAAGCTGTACCAGAGTTGGAGGCACTGGAGTTCATATACATCATGTGCTCCACACCGTTGATCTGGTTTTCCAGCGGAGCAATCACGGAGTTCAAAACGGTCTGCGCGTTGGCACCAGGGTAGGTGGTATACACCATGATGGTAGGCGGCGCAATATTAGGGTACTGCTCAATAGGCAGGCCTGCCAACCCGATAAAGCCCAGAATGACTATCAGGATGGAGATTACCGTTGAAAGTACCGGTCTGTTTATAAAAGTATCAAGTCTCATATATGTTATCGAACTTCATTCTTCATTTTTCGTATTTATTGCATAGCTGATTGCAGATTGCCTTCCTTCTGGTCTTGCAGGTTCTGCTGGTAAATCTGCTCCTTCTCAGCCTCTGTGATAGGAGTGATGAGGGTGCCTGTACGCAGGTTCTGTACGTTCTCTATACAGATGCGGTCACCAGCGTTGAGGCCTGCCAGCACGATGTAGTTCTTACCATCATTGACACTGTGTACAGTAATCTCTGTACTCTTTACCGTATTGTCAGGCTGTACCACGAAGACGAACTTCTTGTCCTGAATTTCAGTGGTAACGCTCTGTGGGATGACGAAGACATTGGTCAGAGGGTTAGGGAATACCACGTTGGCAGTACCACCACTGCGAAGCAGCTTGCCAGGATTTGGGAACAGGGCACGCAGGCTCACGCTACCAGTGGCTTGGTCGATCACACCACTGATGGTCTCCACGCGACCAGCCTCTGGATACATGGTTCCATCAATAAGCTGCAGGTGGATGTCGGGCATGTTCTTAATCACTTCACTCAGGGAACTGCCACCCTTGGTAAGCTCAAGCAGTTCACGCTCAGTAAGTGAGAAATAAGCATACATATTGGTATTGTCGCTCACGGTGGTCAGTGGCTGTACGCTCTGAGGACTCACCAAGGCACCCAGACGATAAGGGATGGTACCCACCACGCCATCGCTTGGAGAAGTGACATTGGTATAGGAGAGATTCTTCTGTGCGTAGGTCAGTGTGGCTTGTGCCTGTGCCAGTGCTGCCTTAGCCTGTTCCAGCTGGTTGGCGCTCATGGCCAGGTCATAGTCGCTGATAATCTGTTTCTGGTTCAAGCGCACCTTGTTGTCATAGGTAAGCTGTGCAGTGCCCAGCGCTGCCTTGGCAGTTTCAACAGCAGCCTTGCCTTGCTCCACTGCAGAGAGGTATTGCACCTGATCGATGGTAAAGAGCACTTGTCCGCGACGCACCACAGCGCCTTCGTCCACATGCAGGCGGGTAATGAATCCGCTTACCATAGGACGGATGTCGATGTCCTGCTTACCCTTGATAGTGGCAGGATAACTGTTTGTAAGATTTGCACTCGTAGGTTGTACGGTGATTGTTGCGATCTGAGGAGCATTTCCTCCTCCCATTTGGCCACCGCCCCCGCAACTTGCCAGGGCCACACAAGAGGCCAAAATCAGTAATTTACTTTTCATAAATGATGTATTTAAACTTTTTGTTGTTCCAGAGTTTATTTTCAAATGTGCAAAATTATGAATAATTGCCGAAATTACAAGCGTTTGAGAGGTACTTTAACGATATTTCATATATGGAATTTGTTTCATTTCTTAACTAAATTGTTCTAAAGTGTTTTTTCGTGCCCTGAGTTGTTAAATTTTCTTGGGAAAGTAGGGATATTAGCACAGAACATGTATTTTTGCACTAATTTTGCAAATAGTAATGAAAAACAAGCTCAAAATATGGGGAAAACGCACACTGCTCTTGATGGGTGGTGCTGTGGTGCTTTACTCTTGTGCCAGCATTGGCAGGCTTGAGGGTGGGGAAGAGGATTTCGACCCTCCTGTGATGCTTTCATCTACCCCACAATTAGGGTCGGTGAATCAGAAGAACACCAAGCGTTTCACCATCCAGTTTGATGAGTACATTAAACTCGACAAGCCACAGGAGAAAATCGTGTTCTCTCCACCACAGGCGCAGGCTCCTGAAATTAAAGCCAGTGGAAAGAGGGTGGTGGTGAACCTGCAAGACTCCTTGCAGCCTAATACGACTTATACCATCGACTTTGCTGATGCTATTCAAGATAACAATGAGGGGAATCCGCTTACCCAGTTTACTTATACGTTCTCTACAGGTGACCAGTTGGATACGCTGGCTGTGGCAGGTACGGTGTTGAATGCCTCCAACCTGGAACCTATCAAGGGGGCTGTGGTGGGGCTTTATGCCGACCTGAGTGATACGGTGTTCCAAACCAAGCCTTTCGAGCGCATGGGTCGTAGTGACAGTCGTGGCTACTTCTCCATCCGTGGTATAGCCCCAGGTAAGTACCGTGTGTTTGCCCTTCAGGATGACGATAGGGATTATAAGTTTTCACAACCTACAGAGCAAGTGGCGTTCAGTGATTCCATCATTATCCCAACCTCGGAGCCTCGCATGCGTCAGGATACGGTTTGGATAGACTCACTTACCATCGATACCATCGTGCCTGTGAGCTATACCTATTATATGCCTGATAACATCATCTTGCGCAACTTTAAGCAAGAGCGACCCAACCGTCGTTTGGCTGGTTTCAATCGTGAGGAAGCGCATAAGTTCAAGTTGAACTTCACAGCACCAAGCGACAGCCTTCCTGTGATTAAGGGACTGAATTTCAATGCGGAGAATGCCTTCGTGATGGAGCTGAACAATGGAGTGCCTGATACGTTGCAATATTGGCTGAAAGACTCTACCTTAATAAAGATGGATACCCTGTTGATGAGTGTGTCTTATCTCTATACGGATTCACTATATCAGTTGCAGCCACGCACAGATACCTTACGCGTCACTTATCGTGCTAAGCCACCTACGGAGCAGGAACGCAAGGCTGCAGAACAGGCAAAGAAGGAAGAGGAACGTCGTCTGAGGCATGGGGATACCTTAGAGGTAAAGAAACCAGAGATAAAGCCACTCCCCATGGAAGTTTATGCCCCTGGTACATTGGATATCTACGACTATCTGTCGCTTACTTTCCAAGAACCAGTGCAACGCTTAGATACGGCTGCCATCCATTTGGAAAAAATGCAGGCCGACTCTACCTTTGCAGCGCTCCCCTTCGAGTTCCGACAGGACTCTATCGACCTGAAAGTGTATAACATCTTTGCTGATTGGGAGGTAGATGGCAACTATAAGCTGAGGGTGGACTCTGCAGCAGTGACGGGTATCTATGGACAGACAACCAATAAGACGGAGAATTCGTTTAAGATAAAACCGTTGGAGGAATATGGACAGTTGTTCTACACTGTGATGGGGGTGGATACCACTGCCTTCGTGGAACTTCTGGATGAGCGCGATAACGTGGTACGTACCGTGGACTTGATTGATGGGCATGCCGACTTCTACTACCTGAATCCTGGGAAGTATGGGGCGAGACTGGTTGTAGATGTCAATGGTAATGGAAGATGGGATACGGGCGACTACGATTTACACTTGGAACCTGAAATGGTGTACTACTATAACCAGATTCTGGAGTTGAAGGCCAACTTCGACATTTATCAGAACTGGGATGTGCATGAGCTTCCGCTGGATAAGCAGAAGCCTGATGATTTGAAGAAACAGAAACCAGAAACAACTCAAAACAGGAGGGATCGCAATGCGTCAAGTCAGAACAATAACCGCAGCAATACAAGCTCGGGCACGCGTAACCAGCGCAGTAGCATGGGCTTCTAAGTTTGGTGTGCTTGTACTCTTATTGGCAGTCTTCTCGCTGCCTCTCCATGCCCAGTGTGGTGTGGAAAACACGGCTTTTAATGCTGGCGAACAGGTCAGCTACGAACTCTATTTCAATTGGGGTATCATCGCCAAGAAGGTGGGAACAGCCAGCTTCAGTATCAATTCCACTACTTATAATGGAAAGTCGGGTTATCGTATGGAACTTTTGGCAAATACCAACAAGACAGCCGACTCAATCTTTAAGATGCGCGACACGCTTACCAGTATCGTGAGCTTGCGCTTGGAGCCTCTTTACTATCGCAAGGGAGCTGAGGAGAGTGATCGTTATACGGTGGAGGAAGCTCACTACAGCTATAGCGGTGGTGTGGCCAGTGTAAAGCAGAGTCGTTATAAGCGTGATAGTGGTACGATCTACAGTGAGAAAACGGATAGCCGTTGCATTTTTGATATGGTAAGTATCATGGGGTGGGCACGTTCGTTGGCAACTACTAATTTACGACCTGGACAGCGTTTTGATTTCCCTCTGGCGACTGGAAAGCAGGTAGAAGAGGGTACCCTTATCTATCAAGGTACTAAGAATCTTGAAGCTAAGGATGGACATACTTATCGTACTCTGATTTACAGCTACATCACACATCGTGATGGAAAGGAATCTGAGATTATCAAGTTTTATGTGAGCGATGATCCGTGCCACTTACCTTTAAGACTAGACTTGAGTCTGAAGTTTGGTACTGCCCGTGTCTATTTCAAGAGTGTCACGGGAAATCGATATCCGCTTTCTTCACTTGTGAAGTAAAATAATAAGAAAGCCGAGGCTATTAGCTTCGGCTTTCTTATTTATTTATTCAGCGTCATTTATTTATTCAACTTCCATTCTGCTCCATTCTTACCATCCTTAATCTCAAAACCTAAGGCTGTAAGTTGGTTGCGTATAGCATCACTGGTTGCCCAGTCTTTGGCAGCCTTGGCTTTCTGACGTTCAGCAAGCAACATGTCCACGACCTTACCAAAGGCTTCTTCACGTGCAGCATTGCCTGAAGCAGCGTCTTCACGCAAACCTAAGATGTCAAAGCAGTAAAGACGGAAGGTCTCACGCAGTTCTTGAAGATCGGCTTCTGTGATGGTTTCTTTACCACTGGCGATGCTGTTGATGGCACGACAGGCATCGAACAGGTGAGCGATAACAATAGGGGAGTTAAGGTCATCGTTCATGGCCTCGTCACACTTGCTGCGAAGGTCGCGTACATCAGCTGTAGTGGTATCAGATGGCGTAAGTTTCTCTAAGGTATGCCAAGCATCCATCAGTCGCTCCAAACCTTTTTCTGCAGCTTGAAGTGCTTCGTTGCTGAAATCCACCGTACTGCGATAATGGGCTTGCAGGATAAAGAAACGGATGGTCATCGGACTATAGGCCTGTGACAAGTTCTTATTGTCACCACTGAAGAACTCGAAGAGTGTGATAAAATTACCCAAACTCTTGCCCATCTTCTGACCGTTGATGGTAATCATATTGTTGTGCATCCAGTAATGTACCATGTCATCACCTTGCGAAGCAGTAGCTTGTGCAATCTCACACTCATGGTGTGGGAACACTAAGTCCATCCCTCCACCGTGAATGTCAAAGTGGCTACCTAAGTATTTCTTGCCCATGGCAGTGCATTCGCAGTGCCAACCAGGGAAACCATCACTCCAAGGAGAAGGCCAGCGCATGATGTGCTCTGGTTGTGCCTTTTTCCACAATGCAAAGTCCACAGGATTTCGCTTTTCATCCTGTCCGTCTAACTCGCGAGAGGTATTGATGACATCAGTAAGATTACGTCCGCTTAACTTACCATAGTGATATTTTTCGTTATATTTCAGCACATCAAAATAAACGGACCCATCACTTACATAAGCAAAACCATTG
>JAGCFP010000071.1 GCA_017650045.1 Bacteroidaceae bacterium
AAGCACTTCACCATCTTCACTACCCGTGCTGATACGATGTTTGGTGTGACCTTTATGGTCTTGGCACCAGAATCAGACCTTGTAGCTGAGCTGACAACACCTGAGCAGAAGGAAGAGGTTGAGAAGTACCTCGACTATGTGAAGAAGCGTACAGAGCGTGATCGTCAGATGGACCATAAGGTGACGGGTGTGTTCTCTGGTAGCTACGCCATCAATCCTTTCACTGATGAGAAGATTCCCATCTGGATTGCAGAATACGTGTTGGCTGGTTATGGTACTGGAGCCATTATGGCTGTGCCTGCTCATGATTCTCGTGACTATGCCTTCGCCAAGCACTTCAATCTGCCCATTATTCCGCTGATTGAGGGTGCCGATGTCTCTGAAGAGAGCTATGATGCCAAGGAAGGTATCATGTGTAACTCAGCAAGCAGTAAGTTCTCTCTCAATGGTCTGACTGTTAAGGAGGCCATCGCTGCTACCAAGAAATTCGTCACTGAGCAGGGCTTAGGTCGTGTGAAGGTGAACTATCGCCTGCGTGATGCCATCTTCTCCCGTCAGCGTTACTGGGGAGAGCCGTTCCCCGTCTACTATAAGGACGATATGCCCTATATGATTCCCAAGGAGTGTCTGCCTCTGGAATTGCCTGAGATCGATGAATATAAGCCCACAGAAACTGGCGAGCCCCCATTGGGACGTGCTAAGATCTGGGCTTGGGATACGAAGACAGACAAGGTGGTATCGAAGGATCTAATCGACAATAAGACAGTCTTCCCACTCGAACTGAACACGATGCCTGGTTTCGCTGGCTCATCTGCCTACTATCTCCGCTATATGGACCCCAAGAACGAAAAGGCACTTGTGAGTCGTGAGGCTGATGAGTACTGGCGTAATGTAGACCTCTATGTAGGAGGTACGGAGCACGCAACTGGTCACTTGATCTATTCCCGTTTCTGGAACAAGTTCCTCTATGACTCTGGTTACTCCTGCGAGGACGAGCCCTTCAAGAAGCTCGTCAATCAGGGTATGATTCAGGGCCGCTCTAACTTCGTGTATCGTATCGAGGATGAGGGAGCTGACAAGGGTAAGTTCGTGAGCTTCGGCCTAAAGGATAAATACACAACAACACCAATCCATGTGGATGTTAACATCGTTTCTGCTGATGTGCTTGACATTGATGCCTTCAAGGCTTGGCGTCCTGAGTATGAAAACGCAGAGTTTATACTCGAAAATGGTCAGTACAAGTGCGGATGGGCCATAGAAAAGATGTCGAAGTCGATGTTCAATGTGGTCAATCCGGATATGATCGTCGAGAAATACGGTGCTGATACACTCCGTCTCTACGAAATGTTCCTAGGTCCTGTGGAGCAGTCGAAGCCTTGGGATACGAATGGTATCGATGGCTGTCACCGCTTCTTGCGTAAGTTCTGGAATCTCTATCAGAACGGCTTTGAGGGTGAGGCAACAGCAGATAATCTGAAGAGCGTGCATAAGCTGATCAAGAAGGTATCGCAGGATATCGAGACCTTCAGCTATAACACCTCTATCTCCGCCTTCATGATCTGCGTGAATGAGCTCTCGCAGCAGAAGTGCAAGAATAAGGAGATGCTGAAGACACTGGTGATTCTTATCGCTCCGTTCGCACCTCATATTGCTGAGGAACTCTGGGAGATGCTAGGTGAGCAGGGTAGCGTCTGCGACTCTCAGTGGCCAAAGTGGGATGAGCAGTATCTTGTGGAGAGTCAGGTGAAATTGGGTATCGCCTTCAATGGTAAGGCCCGCTTCGAGATGCAGTTTGCTGCTGATGCTGACAACAAGACCATCGAGGAGGCTGTTCTCGCTGACGAGCGCTCAAAGAAGTATCTCGAAGGCTTCCAGATAGCAAAGGTTATCATCGTCCCTAAGCGTATGGTGAATATTGTATTGAAGAAATAAATGACAATACAACACAAAATGATATTGAACGAGGCTAAGGACTATATGTTTATAGCCCTCGGCCTCGCTATCTATACCGTTGCTTTCACCGTCTTCCTGATGCCCTATCAGATTGTGGCAGGAGGCGTGACTGGTCTGTCGGCTATTATCTACTACGCCACAGGCTTCCACCTGGAAAACACTTATATCATCATCAACGGCATTCTGCTCTTAGTAGCACTGAAGATACTTGGTGTCAAGTTTATGATGAAGACCATCTTCGCCATCTTCACCCTCTATTTCATGCTGATGTTTGCACAGGAGATACTGCCCAAACAGGAAAATGGTCTGCCTTTCAAACTGATGGGCGAGGGGCAGGATTTTATGTCGATGATTATCGGCTGCGTGCTGACAGGTATCGCTCTCGCTACCGTGTTTACCCATAATGGTTCAACGGGAGGTACGGATATCATTGCGGCCTCAGTCAATAAGTATCATCCTAATGTATCATTGGGCAATGTGTTGTTGGCTGCTGATTTCTGTATTATCGGCTCCTGTATGTTCTTCCCTCAGTTTGGTACTTATCTGGAGCGTGCCCATAAGGTGATGTTCGGTTTCTGTGTGATGGCGATGGAGAACTATACCCTCGACTACGTGATGAATGCCCGTCGTCAGTCTGTGCAGTTCTTTATCTTCTCAAAGAAATGGCAGGAGATTGCCAATGCCATTGGTACGGAGATGAATCATGGTGTAACCATTCTCGACGGACACGGATGGTACACAGGACATCAGATGAAAGTGCTATGTATCCTTGCGAGAAAGAACGAGAGTGTCAATATGTTCCGTCTGATCAAGATGATCGACCCTCAGGCTTTCGTTTCACAGAGTTCTGTGATTGGTGTATATGGTGAAGGATTTGACGAGATGAATGTTAAAATCAAAGAAGAAAAGAAAAAGATGAAAATAGTATTTGCCACCAACAATCTGAATAAACTGACTGAGATCAGGAAAATCCTGGGCAATAAGTTTGAAGTCGTCTCCTTGTCAGACATCGGCTGTCACGATGATATTCCTGAAAAGGGACAGACGCTGAAGGATAATGCCCTTATCAAAGCCCGCTACGTATATGATAAATACCATATCGACTGCTTTGCTGATGATACAGGTCTGGAAGTAGATGCTCTAGGAGGTGCTCCTGGTGTTTATAGTGCCCGTTATGCAGGCGGAGAGGGGCACGACTCTAATGCCAATATGAAGAAACTTTTGGGCGAATTAGAGAATAATAACAATCGTAAGGCAAGATTCCGCACCGTTATTGCGTTAATAATAAATGGAAAGGAAGTCTTTTTCGAAGGCATCGTCAATGGTGAAATCATAAAAGAGCGTAGGGGAGGAGAGGGCTTCGGCTACGATCCCATCTTCCAGCCTGATGGCTATAACAAGACTTTCGCTGAGTTGGGCGTGAATATCAAAAACAGTATCAGCCATAGGGCACGAGCCGCACAGAAACTGGCTGACTATCTGTTGAAGAAGTGATGAATGAATAAAGAGAAATGTCTGAATGGAATAAGTATATCATGGTGGCAGAGAATCTTGCTGCTACTATTCACTATTCACTGCTCTTTACTCACTTTTTCTCAAGTCGGTACTTGGAATAATTATCTTGCCTATCACGATGTTCAGAATATCTGCGAGGCTGGTCAACAGTTGTTCGTATTGGCCTCTAACGATATCTATCAGTACAACAAAAACGACCAGAGTATCACCACCTACGATAAAGTAAATGGTCTTTCGGACACCTATGTCACTCATATCGCCTGGTGTCCTCAGGCCAAACGGCTTATTGCGGTCTATCAGAACTCAAACATAGACCTCTTAGATACCAATGGTGATATCACCAACATCTCTGCCCTCTATAGCAAGACGATGACAGAGGACAAGACCGTTTCGAAGATCACCATCGATGGTGTCTTTGCTTGGCTGCATTGTCCTTTCGGACTTGTCAAAGTGAATGTCCAAAAAGCTGAAATTGCAGAGACCTATTACAATGGCCATCCGGAATATCCCACCAGCCTGCCTGAATATGATGAATTTAAGGACCTTGGCGACAATCTTACGTTAGTCTCAAGTCTCCTGCCTGGCGGACCAAAATATAACTACTTCTACGAGTCGGAATTCCTCAATGGAAAACTCTATACCACAGGCGGGCATTTCCTATCTGGTATTGCAGAACAGAACTATCCTGGTACTGTGCAGGTTTTTGATGGGGATAACTGGACTATTTATGAAGATGAACTCAATCTCAAGACAGGCTATGACTACAAGGATATCAATTGTATCAGCATTGATCCTACTGATGAGAGTCATGTGGCTGTGGGTGGAAGATGCGGACTCTATGAGTTCCGGAATGGTAAGCTGATTAATTACTATAATAAAGACAACAGTCCTTTAAAAGGTGCCTATGATGGCGGCAAAGAATTAAGCAATAAACATGTGCTTATTAATGGCATCAAATACGATCAACAAGGACGTCTCTGGGTGATCAACAGCCAGGCAAAGGGTGTTAATCTGCTATTGCTCAAAAATGACAAATGGGAAGACTATCATCAGAAACTGCTAGAAGATGGAAATGGTGTTACCTGGGGAGGCTTGAGAAACATGATATTCGATAGCAGAGGTCTGCTTTGGTTTGTCAATACCTCATGGGTAGGACAAACGGTGTTCTGCTACAATACTGAGACAAACCAGACGATGGCCTATAATTCATTCGTCAATCAGGATGGCACGCGCTACAATCCTAATTTCGTCTACTGTGTGACAGAAGACAAAGAGGGCAATATTTGGGTAGGAACTGATTTAGGACCTTTCTATATTGACAAGAATGAAGTAGGGCAGGGGAGTGTTACCTTCCAACAAGTGAAAGTGCCTCGTAACGATGGCACCAATTATGCTGACTATCTGCTCTCAGGTGTCAGCGTCAGTCATATAGCTATCGACGGAGGTAATCGCAAATGGTTTGCCACCAATGGCATTGGTGCATTCCTCATCAGTGCTGATAATATGACACAAATCAGCCATCTCTCTACAGAAAACTCACCCTTACTCTCTGACCAGATTTATTCTGTAGCTATCAACCATCAGACGGGTTTGATATATTTCCTCACAGAGAACGGTCTCTGCTCTTATCGTAGCGATGCTACGGAACCAACACAAGAAATGACAAATGACAATGTCTATGCCTATCCTAATCCTGTGACACCTGACTACAATGGACTGATAACGATTGTAGGACTGAGCTATGATGCAGATGTGAAGATTACGACCTCCAATGGCGTTTTGGTAGCTGAGGGTCGTAGCAATGGTGGTTCGTTTACCTGGGATGGTAAGGACCGTCAAGGCAATCGCGTGGCTTCAGGCGTCTATATGGTCATTACGGCCACAAGCAAAGGAGAAAAAGGCACAGTCTGCAAGATTGCGATTATATGAAGAAATCATTACTCTTTATTTTCTTACTTTATTGTTTTACCATCAATGCTCAAGACAAACTTCCTATCATCAAACTGACTGGTGATTTTGGATATGACTATCAAGATGGCATCGTCAGTATCATCTATCCTGACGGAAACTCTCAAGATAGTCTTACGGCCCGTATTAAATGGCGTGGAGGCACCACAAATGCAGAAGACAAACACAAACGTAACTACAAGATTAAATTCACGGATGATCACAGTTTTTTTGGACTGCGCAATGATGACAGTTGGATACTCGACGCTGGTCAGGCTGATGTCTTCAGACTTCGCAATCTGATAGCCACAGAACTATGGAATGACTTTGCCACAAAACCATATTACAGCGACAAAGAACCAGAGGTATTATCTGGTGTAAGGGGTAAAGTGGTGGAGGTATACCTGAATGACGAATACAGAGGTATATATAGCTTCACAGAGAATATGGACCGTAAGCAAATGAAACTGAAGAAATTTGATAAAGACGGTCAGATACGAGGTGTTTTATGGAAATCGAAAGATTATAGTAGTTCTATGATGTCAATTGTTCCTGAAACCTATGACAACAAAGAACCTATGATGGACGTTTTTGAAGCCAAATATCCTGATCTGGAGGATCTTGAATATACTGATTATAGCACCCTTTGGAATGCCATCAATTTTGTGGTCAATAGTAGTAATGAAGACTTTAATAATCATGTCGATGACTATTTTGATATACCTGTCATTATTGATTACTATCTTTTTGTTACTCTATTGAATGCACTCGACAATAGAGGTAAGAATATGTTTTGGGCTGTATACGATCAGACAAAAAACAAAAAGATAACGCCCGCTGTATGGGATCTCGATATCAGTATGGGCGCCAGATCAGCAGAAAAATACAATAAAGATTTTAGTTCGTCTGAATATGATTCAGGAGATGTAATATATCTCATTACAAGACTTAAACAGCTGAATGTCGATCACTTTAATGAAAAAGTATTCAGTCGATACGATGAGTTAAGAAAAACGGTTTTTTCTGAAGACAGTTTACAGAAAAGATATCAATATTATTACAATCTGCTTAAAGCAACTGGTGCAGCGGAGAGAGAAAAAGAAAAATGGTCAATGGATAGTGACATAGATGGAGCTATCATAGATTTTGACTCAGAAATAGCGTACATCAAGAACTGGATTACTCATAGAATTAAATATTTAGATGAGCAAAAGTTTGATGATTATAATTCTATAATAAACACACCTATAGAACAAAAAAATAGTGAAGGTACCATCTATAATCTTCAAGGGCAAAAGATGCCAAAGAATCAAAAACTACCTAAGGGAATTTATATCTACAAGAATTTATCGACCACCATTAAGTATGTTGGTAATTCTTGGTAAATATCTTTTTGATATTTGATAAACACTAAGACTAGCTATTATAGTCAGTAATACCATTAATATATAATATAGGTATAAGAAAACTTCGTTGCCTATCGAAGGAATAACGTAGACGGATACTGTCATCAGAGCAGCAGAGAATAATCGATGGACAGCAAATACAAAGAATACACTTGATACAAGGTATTGACTTTCTTTCCAATGATTATTTTCTATCATATAGACTGTGATAGCAAAGACTGCTGCCTGAATAAATAAGTCAGTGATATTATAGACTATATTATTTTCATTCATCAAATAGGAAACAAATAAGGCACCTATCATCATTATGATATATGCTTGAACAGGTATTCGTTTTAAGATAGAGATAAAATCGATACCAGTAATTGATAGATAAGCCCCAAACATATAATATACGATAGCATTACACTGAATACCTGGCATCTCTGGAATGAAATCTGTGAAATAGAGTATACCTATTATTAATAGTGTAAAGTGACGTATAGATTTAATAAGGTAATAGATGATAGGACTCATCAGGAAAAGGACAAACAGACATTGAAGAAACCAAAAAGCACCTACAAGACAAGCCCGTTGATCGTCAGCTAAGCCCGTAATCTTACTGATATCCCAAAATATCCAAAGAAAGTCCTGCCATCTGAAATCAGCAATGTGCTTATGCAGAATAACTAAAGTATCCGGCTTTATCACTTGCATTATGCCCAATATCGCAAAGTAGATAATATTCCATAATAAATATGGAATCAGAACTGTACGGACGCGACTTTTAAGTTTCTTCTTGTATAAAGTAAAATCAAAATATCCTTCCTTAAAGAACAATAGTCCGGAAATAAAAAAGAATAAAGGTACAGCAATACATACCAACTTCATCGTGATGTAAACCAAAAAATAGAACACAGGCATCGATTCTAATTCTGGATTCTTTACCAATAAGTTGCAATGAATGAATATCACTGCAAAAATCAGTGGGAATCGTAAGAATGATACAACTCGCGAAGTCGGCGCATCCATACTGCCTAACTTAATTCCAGCATCTTATTGATAGGTTTCACAGCTTTCTTAGCTATCTTTGGATCTACCTCTACAGAAGGCCAGCCATATTTTAAAGCATTATAGATTTTCAGTAAAGAGTTCATCTTCATATACTGACACTCATTACAGCTGCATTCTAAGCCGCTCTCGCTGATTTCAGGCGGTACAGGGATAAATTCCTTATTAGGACAAGTTCGCTGCATCTCATGCAAAATACCAGCCTCTGTGGCCACAATAAACTGCTTCTGGTCACTCTGCTGAGCATAGTTAAGCATTGTAGCCGTACTACCTTTTACATCAGCTAGTGCTAAAACAGGACCCTTACACTCCAAATGAGCCATCACAATCGCATCAGGATACTGTTTCTTCAGTTCTACAATCTTCGAAACAGAAAAACGCTCATGCACATGACAACCACCATTCCAAAGCAACATCTGACGACCTGTTACCTCATTGATATAATTACCAAGATTATAGTCAGGGCCAAAAATCAGTTTGGCATCCTTTGGCAACTGATCGACTACCTTCTTGGCATTACCACTGGTAACAACGACATCTGTCAATGCTTTTACAGCAGCAGTCGTATTGACATAAGAGATAACCTGATATCCAGGATGCTCTTTTTTATATTTCTCGAGATCTTCTGCCTTACATGAATCAGCCAAAGAACAACCTGCATTCAGATCAGGACAAAGAACAATCTTGTCTGGTGACAATAGCTTACATGTCTCAGCCATAAAATGTACACCACACATTACCATCATTTTTGCATCTGTCTCTGCAGCCTTTCGAGCCAAAGCTAAAGAGTCGCCTACAAAGTCTGCTATCTCTTGTATATCACCAATGGTATAATAATGTGCAAGAATAATAGCATCCTTTTCCTGACACATCTTTCTGATTTCAGCCTTCAGGTCTGTACCTTCTGCTACAGGTTCATCAATAAAACCTTGTTTAATCCACTCCTTTTTCAACATTGATATATTATCTTTATATTTTTTCTTTTCTTTTTTATAATAGAATGAATAGGATGATATGATGTGAATAAGTTGGAAACTTTTTATCTATTTACTTGCTCATTTGTTTATTCACTCTGAAATTATCATTATTCACAACTATTGTTGATTCTTTCTCTCTGATAATGAATACTTAAACATAGTTATCCACATTTCTCTATTCTGGTGCAAAATTAATAAGTTTATATCTTTTTTTAGCAAAAATCAGTGGAAAATGTGCGTATAATCTAAGAATAAACCTAAAAATATACCCGCTGCCAAGACAGCGGGTAGAAAAATCCATAGTTTTACACAAGTTATTCACATAGTTATCCACATCTTATTTGATGCCTGACACTACTTGAATATCCTTTGTATTAGTTTCCTTGCCTAATAGGAACTTGTCAATGAAAGCTTGTACCTCTGGGAATTGTCTTTCAGGTAATTGACAATGTCCATGACCTTCAACAATCGAATAACCGAAACGATCATCAATACCAAAGAATTTCCAGACTTCCTTAGCAGCCTTTGCTGAGACAACCATCGAACCATCAGCCAACCATTCGTAGTCAGGATTACCTAACAACAGTAAGGCGCGAGGACAAACCATCGTGCAAAGTTCATGCTGATCGTATGGCAGACGATAGACAGAATCCCCGTGGAAATTCTCTTTCTGACTTTCCATAAACCAATGATAGTCTGTCTTGTCGAGGTCTTCTACATTCTTTCCACTTTTCGTTAACTCACGAGAAGCACGCCAGGCAGCAGCGCCACCACCACCAGGTTCCTGAGCAATGGTTAATGCAATACGCTCATCGAAAGCACCACAATAGAGTGCCATCTTACCAGCGTAAGAGCAACCAGATACACCAATATGTTTGGTATCAATTTTCGTGACTTCAGGACCAAGTTGCTGCAAACCATCAATCAAGCGACTCAGACCCCAAGCCCATTCACTGTAAGCACCATTATCTTTCAGTTCTGGATAAAGGCGGTCAAAATTGTGTTCACCTCTTTCATGATGCCTTCCCATCTGTCCGTAGTCATTGACTTGCTTCTCGCGATAGTTCATAATGGCAATAGGACGATCAGCAAAGAGTTGTCTTGGCAGTGCCAGCATACTGGTACCAATCATCAAAGCATAAGGTGGCTTTCCAACTTTCGGATAGCTGATAGTAGAAGTAAGTGTCAGTGTCTGACCATTAACAGTAACATCTACAATCAACGTATCGCCAGACATCTTTGCTTTTACAGCCCCATCAGGAACAGTTGGTTTGGTACCTATACCATAGTGCTGAATCTGATTAGAGATTTCACTGCGACGCTTGGACCAGTCCTTAAAACTCTTAACCTTGCCTTTATTATTACTCCATTGTAGTGGATCAGGCAATTCACGGATGACTGGTAGTTTGTCAATCGTAGGCATCACTGGAGCTGCGAACTGACTACCTGTGTTCTCTACAGTATAAACAAGAGGTACATTACTTTTCTGCTTTTGGGCATATCCAACGCTAGTCCCACAAAGCATCATAAACGACATAAATAGTAGCTTTTTCATCTTTTTAATTATTTAATAATGTATAGTTGATAGAATTTGGGGTCAAAGATACAAAAAATTTCGATTTGAACAAAATGAAAGCGACAAAATGCTCATCTAATTTTGTGGTTTATACAATTTTATATAATTTTGCAACCACGATGAAAAAATTACGGACGATAGAAATGCAGCGTCTGTCTGTTGATGAATTCAAGCAGGCAGAGAAATTGCCATTAATAGTTGTGCTTGACGATGTGCGTTCAATGCATAATGTGGGCAGTGTGTTTCGTACAGGTGATGCTTTCCGTATTGAGGCTGTCTATCTGTGTGGTATCACCTCGACTCCTCCGAGTACGGAAATTCATAAAACAGCCTTAGGAGCGGAAGATAGCGTGGAATGGAAGGCTTTTAATTCTGCTCAAGAGGCACTTATTGTGCTAAAAGAGGCTGGTATTGAAGTATATTCAGTAGAACAGGCACATGGCTCTACGATGCTTCAGGACTTCAAGCCTGAAAAAGGAAAACGATACGCTGTAGTATTAGGCAATGAGGTGAAAGGTGTGCATCAGGAAGTAATCGATGCTTCCGACGGATGTTTGGAGATTCCTCAATTTGGAACGAAACATTCCATGAATGTCTCAGTAACAGCAGGCATCATCATCTGGCATTTCGCTCAGACAATGTTATAATAACAATCCCCACCGAATATTGGCGGGGATTATTTTTTCTTTACTCATCAACAGGCGAGAAATCACTTTTTCCTACGCCACAGACTGGGCATACCCAATCCTCAGGGATGTCTTCAAAGGCTGTGCCTGGAGCGATGCCGCCATCAGCATCACCTTCTGCTGGGTCATAAACATAACCACATACGTCGCAAACATACTTTTTCATAATCGTACTTGTTTTAGTTATTAATGATAGATTCTATTCTTTCAACAATCCGTTCTGGCGGAATGTTCTTCATACAAGCATAATCACCACGCTGACAAGGCTTCTGACCATAGATACTACATGGTCTGCAGTCGAGGTCAAGCTGGATGATATTCTCCTTGGGTTGTCCGAATCCCATGAAACCAGCATAAGGATGGGTGGCGCCCCAGACGCTTACCACAGGTACAGCCGTCAACGATGCCAGATGCATATTGGCTGAGTCCATCGACAACATCACATCTAAATGGCTCATAATGATGAGCTCCTGATACATATTCTCGCAATACTGAGTGGCATTGATACACTGATGGTATTGAGCACACCACAAGTTCAAATATTTGTCTTCATTATGTCCTTTGCCAAAGAAGAAGATGCGACACTTGGGATATTTCTCCAACAACTGGTGAATCACTTGTTCCATCAGTCGTGGTGGATAGATCTTACCTTCGTGGGCAGCAAAGGGTGCAATGCCAATCCATTGTTCGAAGTTCTTCTTCGGACCAATCTCCTTGGGAAGAAGATTCAGATTGCCACCTTCTTCAGGGAAGATGGAATGGAATTGCTGGATGTCGACAGGATAGCCTAATTGTCTGAATACTTCCAGATAGTTCTCAAAAGATGTGGGTAGCTGCTTTTTGATTTTTTTCTTATGCGAAATCAGATGGCGGCGATCCTTGCGATGCTTATTGATATGCTCCACGCGATAACGACCTAAGTTGAAACGCATCCGCAGATACTCTGAGCGAAGCACATTATGAAGGTCTGCCACCTTGGTAAATTGCTTGGCCACCAAACGGCGATAGAGCGCATTCAGACCCTTGATACCATGATACTCTATCTTGAGGTCTGCCTCCATGAAATTCACATTGGGCGCCAGATCATTAAATAAAGTACGGGCATATCCACGACTCAGCACTGTGATACGAATATCAGGATACTGATTAGCCAACGACCAGACCACTGGTACGATCATTGCTATATCGCCCAACGACGAGAAACGGATAACAAGGATATGCTCTTTCTTCACTTCTTATAAAGTATAGGATTCGTAGCAGGGTCGTTATACATCTTCATCTGACGGTATACCTTCATATACTTTCGTCCGGCTTCAATATCTTCCAGTAACTGATCGATAGCCAAAGAAAGGTCTTTCTGCTGCTCCAAAAGAACCTGCAGTTTAGCCTGACACTTGGCGATATGATCTGCTGAGGCATCCTGACGATTCACTTGCTCATGCATATGGTAAATCTTCAGAGCCAGAATGCTCAAACGGTCAACAGCCCACGCAGGACTCTCTGTGTTGAGTCGTGCATCATCCAGAGGTGTCACATGACTGTAATACTGACGGAAATAAGAGTCGATTTCTTCAACGAGATCCGTACGGTCCTGATTGCTTTTGTCGATTCTCCGTTTCAAGGACAAAGCCTCAATGGGATCGATATGAGGATCACGGATGATATCTTCGTAGTGCCACTGAACGGTGTCAATCCAGCATTTCAGATAAAGACTGTATTCGATGCTCTCTTTCTCGTATGGATTTTGGATAGGGGTATCGACATTATCAGTCAGATGATAGTCTTTAATCACCTGATTGAAGATTTCATTAGCACGCTTTGTAAATGACATTGTCAAAAAAATGATTAGTTTGAATTGCAAAGCTACAATAAGTTTTTGAATTTACCAACGAATTAGTGATATTTTCATCCATTTTTTACATTTTTAGTGTTGGTAACGCACACAAAAGACCAAAAATATGCACAAATATACCCCATTTGTGCAAAAGTGAGTGAGTTTTCCTTAAAAAAATTTGCGTAACTCAAAGAAAATGTGTTACTTTGCACCCCGAAAGCGGAAAAACCGCAAAATTTTCAAGATAGCAAATACATTATTAACATTTTAAAGAAAGAAAATTATGTCAGAAATTG
>JAGCFP010000072.1 GCA_017650045.1 Bacteroidaceae bacterium
CTGCAGGCCATCGGCTGCAGCCGCCGGTACCTCTCCACTGCAGAAAACCCGTTTCGGCTGCGGCTGCCACCAGTTGGCAGGCGCTGCGGCCCCGTGCGGTCGCGGCTGCCGGCACCTCGCCACGCGCGCGGGTTCTCACGGCTGCAGCTTTTTCCATATTCCCCAGCCCGCAGGCCCCAGCGGCCGCGGCTGTTCACTTAGCGTTACATTAATCCTAAAAAACAATAGCTTATGAATGGCTTAATCAACAATGACGGCAGCCTACTGGCTCGCTACAACAACGGGCTCCACGCCCAGTTTCACCAACGTATGTACCAGCTCATCACGGCCGAAGACACCGCCGCGCTGAACCTCAGTGCCGACCTGCTCGCAGAGTGGCGCCGGCTGATCGACCTGGAGATCTCTATCAACCGCGAGGCGCAGGCCTATGTGGAAACCAAGCTCATGGAAGCCAAAGATGCCGAGCGCGACGCGCTCATCACCTATATCTTCGGCGTGATACGCAGCCAGGTGGCAGCCCCCATAGCCTCACTCAGTGAGGCCGCCCGCAGGCTCGAGATAGCCATCCGCCCCTACACAGGGCTGCAGAAGGAGGCTTATGATGCCGAGAGCCTGCACATCATAGGCTTGCTGGAAGACTTTGCCAAGCCACAGCTGGCAGCCGACCTCGGCACGCTGGGCCTCAGCACCGTGGCGCAGCAGCTGCAGCAGCTCAATGAGGAGTACATGGCCCTGCGCGTGAGCCGCACCGAGCAGCGCGCCGACCAGCAGCTGCCCCCATCGAGGGAGGTGCGCCCGCAGACCGATGAGGCTTACTACACCGTGTGCCGCTACATAGAGGCCACCCACCTGCTGGGGGCCGAGCAGCTGAAGGCCACCATAGACACCCTGGTGCGCCGCATGAACCAGCTCATCTCAGAGCTGCGTGCCACCTACCGCCAGGGCCAGGCGCAGCGCAAGGGGCAGGCACAGGCAGGCACCTCGCAGGGCGGCGGCTCATCGGCTGGAGGTGGCGGCAGCAGCACCGGCACCGATGGCGGACAAACGGGTACCGACGGCGACTCTACCCCTACCAACCCCGATGGTGGCGGCACCGATACGGGCTCCGACGGTGGCAACACTGATACCGGCACAGGCACGGGCAGCACCGATACCGGCACCGACACTGGTGGCTCTGATACCGGCGGCACTGGCACTGGTGGCACCGACACCGGCGGCTCTGGCGGCAGCAACGAGAACCCCGATGGCGGCATTGGGTAACTGAAACTTATTACTAACATTATAAATGAAAGGAACTGAATTATGAAAAAAGACCTTTATGAGGCACCCACGGTGCAAGTGATTGAAATGGAGGTGCAGGGCTCTCTGCTGCAAGCCTTGAGCGGCAACGACGATTTTGAAAACGGCGGCAACCCCTTCTCCTGATGTCTAACGCTTAAACGAAGAAAGGATTCACAGTATGAAAAACTTTAAGACTTTATTTGGCATGGCAGCCGTGGCTCTGATAGCCGCTGCCTGCACCAACGATGTAAGCGAGGTATTGGCCCCCGAGGCCCCGCAGCAGGGCATACCATTTGTGGCCACCCTGGCCCCGAAGTCCTTCAATGCCACCACCCGCACGCTGCTGACGGAGAACACCGACGGCACCATCAGCTCTGCCTGGCAGGTGGGTGACGAGATAACATTGAGGTACGGCACCGATTACGCAACGGAATCCACCGCCACGGTGACGGAGGTGAAAGAAGACGGCAGCGCCACCATCGAGGCCACCTTAGAGAGTGGCATAACCGACGGTGATGAAGTGCTTCTTTGGTATGCACCTGGAAGTTTCGCTGACCAAGATGGTGAGCTGAGCAACAAGCTTGATCACCGTTTTGGTAGTGGGAAATTCAAAGTGACCGGTGGCGTGGCATCGCTTGACGGCAGTGTAACTATGAAGGCAAGTGGTTCCATCTTCAAGTTCACGCTGCAGGACTTAGGCGGCAATGTATTGAATGTAAAGGAGCTGACCATCAGCACCGAAGGTGTCGAACGTTCCTCCGTCACCCTTGCCTCTGCTGCCAGTTCATTCTACGTGGCCTTCGATGCTTTCGTGGCAGAAGATTCAGAAGTATGGTTCACTGCCACCGATGAATCAGACAATCCCTACATCGCCAAGGTCACTGCAACGAAAGACGTAGAAGCTGGCTACTACTACCAGTCCACGCTGAAGATGGCTACGCTGGGCGACCTGATGAACAGCGACGGCAGCTTCAGTGCAGGGGCAGAGGATGGCAAGACCCCTATCGGCGTGATAGCCTACCTGGGCAACGATGCCACCGTGGAGAGCACAGAAGATGGTGGCGGCCACGGCCTGGTAATGGCTCTGGAGAACGCAGACGGTAATGTGAAATGGAGCACCGACACAGAGACATGGCAGTTCGGTGAGAGTGCCGCAGTCACTAATGTTGAAGCCTTGCTGCGCACCACGGACGTGAGCGGCTACACCAACACCAAGACTTTGGTAGAGAAGACAGATGCCGGGGATCCCGAGGACCTATTTCCTGCAGCCTATTACGCATGGAACTATTCTGAAAAGCACTCTTCTGCTAAAGCCCCCGCAGGCACCACAGGCTGGTTCCTGCCAAGTGCGCAGCAATGGGTGAAGATGATGACAGGCCTGGGCGGCATGAGCGTGAGTGACATTAAATGGCTGTCATGGTTCGATAATAATCACACCGCTGCCGACAATTGGGAGGATGCCCTTAAGAAAGCCGGTGAGGACAACTATGACAGCATGACGGACGCTTACCTATGGTACTGGTCGAGTTCCGAGTATAGCCAGCGCATCGCCGTGCACGTGGGTATCGACGCTACCCACACTGGCGGTGATTACGGTTTCCTCGTGGACTACGACGATAAGGACCGCACGAGTAGCCTCAGTCGCGTTCGTTCCGTCCTCGCCTTCTAAGGCAGCCCCGGCACCCCGCCCATCCGCTCATCCGGCAGTGGGCGCATCGCGGGCCCCTCGTCCCTCCGCTCATCCGGCAGTGGGCACATCGCGGGCCCCTCGTCCCCCCGCTCATCCGGCAGTGGGCGCATCGCGGGCCCTCGTCCCCCGGGCGCACATAATTTGATAATCACGCAGCGGCTACCCCCCGGGCAGCCGCTGCCTGTTTCAAGTAAGATTCGGCACATTTCAGAAGGAATCTTTTGCTTTTTTCCATTTCATTCGTATATTTGCGGTGAAATAAATAGATATAGAAAGAGACGAAGAATGAGAAGTAAGGCGATAATCAATAGCATCAGCAAAGCTATACACAAGCAGGAGCCTGGAGCCACTGCTATTCTCTATGGCTCTCAGGCCAGAGGGGATGCTATGCCCGATAGCGACATTGATCTATTGATTTTGCTGGATGGTGAGCAGTTGTCTGATGAGCGCCAAGATAGAGTGGTCTCTCCACTTTATGATATAGAATGGGAAACGGGCGTTCAGATCAGTCCTATGGTGATGCTTAGAAAAACATGGGAGAATCGCCCCTTCAAGACTCCTTTCTATGTAAACGTTATCAATGAAGGCATTGAGATATGAAAGAGAGAATGGATGAAAACAGTAAGCTGCAGCTGATTCAATATCGCATTGAACGTGCCGAGGAGACCCTGAAGGAAGCTGATGTGATGAATAGAGAGGCTTTTTATAATGCGGCGATGAATCGGCTTTACTATGCCTGTTTCTATGCAACGATGGCTTTACTGCTGAAACATGACATCTATACTACCACACATGCAGGTGTTAAGACAATGCTTGGACTTCATTTTGTGGCAAAAGGCATCTTGTCTAAAGAAGATGGAAAGACTTTCAATCGGCTGTTTGAGATTCGCCACAGCAGTGATTATGATGATTTCGTCTATTGCGATAAGGAGATGGTAGATACATTCTATCCTAAGGCTGAGCAGTTTATTTCTGCAGTAAAGCAGTTAGTGAAGGTAAACTGATGAGCCCCGCTGCGGCCACACCGGCGTAGCAGCCGCGGCAGCAAAAAGTAGGGGAGAGGTTCCGGCTGGAACCTCTCCCCTTATTGCGCTGTACGGATCTACTGGCTCAGTCCAGGCGGCGGGCACCGTCGGCTATCACCACGTCGTAGATCTTGGCTATCTTGCGGTATTTCTCATAATACTGCTTACGCACCTGCTCCACGAAGGTGCTGTAGAGCTCTTCCTTCACCAGGTTTATGGTGCATCCGCCGAAGCCTCCGCCCATGACGCGTGAACCGGTGACGCCGCAGTCGAAGGCTACATCGTTCAGGAAGTCCAGTTCTTCGCAGCTCACCTCGTAGAGGCGGCTCATGCCTTGGTGGGTCTCGTACATCTTCTGGCCCACGGTCTCGTAGTCATCGTGCTCCAGTGCGTCGCAGACGTCGAGCACGCGCTGAATCTCATCGATGACGTACTGTGCGCGCATGTAGTCTTCCTGGCTCACTGCCTCTTTCACCTCTGCCAGCATCTCAGGGTTGGCATCGCGCAGGAAGTGCACCTCCGGGTGCAGCTTCTGGATGGCGGCCACCACGTTCTCGCAGCTCTGGCGGCGCTGGTTGTAGGCGCTGCTGGCCAGCTCATGCTTCACCACAGAGTCTACCAGCACCAGGCGGTAGCCCTTAGGCTCGAAGTGGAAGTACTGGTACTCCAGCGAGCGGCAGTCGAGGCGAATGAGGTGGTTTTTCTTTCCAAATACAGACGCGAACTGGTCCATGATGCCGCACTTCACGCCGCAGTAGTTGTGCTCAGTGGCTTGGCCCACCTTGGCCAGTTCAAACTTGTCGATCTTATTGTTTCCGAAGAGGTCGTTCAGGGCATAGGCGTAGGTACTCTCCAGCGCGGCAGATGATGACATGCCTGCTCCGAGTGGCACATCGCCTGCGAAGGCAGTGTTGAAGCCCTTCACCTCGACGCCGCGCTTTATCATCTCGCGGCAGACTCCAAAGATGTAGCGTGCCCAGCTGGTGCGTGGGGCGTCTTCTTCGTTGAGTCCAAACTCTACCATGTCTTTCATGGTAATGGAGTATGCCTTCACCTTGTCGGTGCCGTTGGGTTTCAGTTCGGCCATGATGCCCTTGTCCACTGCGCCGGGGAAGACGAAGCCTCCGTTATAGTCGGTGTGCTCGCCGATGAGGTTGATGCGCCCGGGTGAGGTGTAAATGGCACCGGTGCTTCCGTCAAAATGCTTGATGAAGCGACTTCTTACGTATTCTATATCCATTGTCGGTTAGTTTAATTGGGAAAAAAGAGCATCGGGGGCGATGGGCTCCCCGATGCTCAGGGGAAAAAGATTAGTCAACTTTGATGTCCTTGTTCACGTTCTTACTGCCGATGAGGGCGTAGAAGATCATGTAGGCCAGCACGGCGATCACGATCACGTAGCTGATGCGCAGTGAACCCATGGTGGTGCCTACGATAGAGTTCTGGATCAATGGCAGGATGCCACCACCTACAACCATCATCATGAAGATGCCGGATGCCTTCTCGGTGTACTTGCCCAGACCCTCGGTGGCCAGGTTGAAGATGCAACCCCACATGATGGAGGTGCACAGACCCATCAGCACCAGGAATACGGTGAACAGTGGCACGTTATTAACGGCGAATGAACCGTTGCTGAAGCCTACCATAGATACGCCGGTGGTAGCAGGCACTACCATAGAGATGAGTACCAGCACGATGCCTACGCATGACACGGTGAGCAGCTGTGCGCGGCTGGAGATCTTACCGCTGATGAAGCCAGAGGTGAGACGGCCTACCAGCATCAGCAGCCAGTAGAGACCGGTCATACCACCGATGATGGCGGCAGCGTTGGCAGAGTTGGCAGGATCGAAGAGGTTGAAGTTCACTTCCTTGCCCAGGAAGTTACCGAAGGTGTTAGGGATACCCACTTCCATACCTACGTAGCAGAAGATGGCGATGGCGCCCAGCACGAAGTGACGGAAGCTCCAAGGACTGTGCTCATCCTTCACGGCTGCTACCTCAACCTTCTGCTGACGTGGCTCCTGAATCTTGGCAAAGTAGATCACGATGAATGCTACCACGAAGATGGCGATGGCGCCGAAGAGCATCGGGCTCACTTCAGAAATCGTGGTGCTCTTGGTGATGGCACCTACGTAGGCACCTACCATGATAGGAGCGATGGTTCCGGCGAAAGAGTTGCAGGCACCACCGAGCTGCAGCAGCTGGTTACCCTTGGTACCGCCACCACCGATGAGGTTCAGCATAGGGTTAACCACGGTGTTCAGCATACATACGCAGAGACCGCAAACGAAGGCACCCAGCAGGTAGATGCTGAAGCCGGGAACGCCAGTGCTGAAGCCAGAGGCGTACTGGATGAGCAGACCTACGATACCTACGGCGATGGCAATCAGCGCAGTCTTCTTGTAGCCAACCTTAGTCAGCATGTTACCGGCTGGAATACCCATGAAGAGGTAAGCCAGGAAGTTCATAAAGTTACCCATGAAGCCGAGGGCAGGATTGTTGCCCACTGCATCGTCCATGGTCCAGATGTTACCTACAGGCGCAGCCATGTTAGTAACGAATGCAATCATTGCGAAGAGGAAGAACATGGTAATAATGGCTACCATGCTACCGCTTTTTTTCTGTTCTTGTGCCATAATTTTTTGTTTTTAAATGTTTATATTAAAGTTAAATTCTCATCATTATCCAATGACTCCAAACTTGTAAATGGTCTTCTGGCGGTATTCGTCATCTGGCATCAGCACTGCCGATGGGAAGTGGGCCTTGTTGGGCGTATCGGGGAAGCATTGCGCTTCGAAGCAGATGGCGCTGCACGCTGGGAACGTGGCTCCGTGCGTGCCGCTGAAGCCGCCTAACCAGTTTCCGGTATAAAGCTGCACGCCACCTTCCGTGGTGTAAACCTCCATGCTGCGTCCGCTGACAGGTTCTGTACAGATGGCTGCCAAGCTGAGTTCACCGGCTTCCACCTTATTTAATACATAGCAATGGTCGTATCCGGTGCCGTTCTTCAGTTGCTGGAAGTCGGCATCAATGCGCTCGCCAACTGTATGCGGCGTGCGGAAGTCCATCGGTGTGCCCTCCACCTTGAGAATCTCACCGGTAGGGATGGAAACCTCGTCAATGGGGATATAGTAATCGGCATTGATAGTTACCACATTATTTAATATAGTAGGAGTGGGGTTCGCTATCCCTGCGAGATTGAAGAATCCATGATTAGTCAAGTTCACTATCGTAGGCTTGTCGGTGACGGCCTTATACTCTATTTCCAAGGAGTTGCTGTCGTCTGCCAGATGATAGCACATTTCGATGTCCAGATTGCCAGGGAAGCCTTCCTCGCCATCAGCAGAATGATACTTGAAGATAATGGTTTGTCCGTCTGTCTGCTCAGCATCCCACACGCGGGCATGGAAACCCGTAGGTCCTCCATGCAGGGAATTCGGACCATTATTGATGGTCAATGAGTATTCTTCTCCGAAAAGGGTAAACTTACCGCCAGCTATGCGGTTGCCATAACGGCCGATGGTGGTGCTGAGGAATGGTTCAGGACTATGGATGGTTCCCTCGATGGAATCGTGGCTCATGACGACATTCGCGTATTCCCCATGTTTGTCAGGCACCATGATAGAAATAAGGGCACAGCCGTAGTTGGTTACAGCCACCTCCATCCCCAAAGCGTTTCTGAGGATGTATAGGTCTGTACGTTTTCCTTCAATGTCCGCCTGAAAAGCCCTTCTGTCCAAGGCGGACATACCCGTTTCTGCTGGCGTAGTACTCGTCATGACTCGATATTTACCTATATTAGCTGCAAATTAAGTGAAATTCTTTTACTTTCCCAAAACTTTTGGAAAGAATTGAATCAAGGATAGACATTTTTTTATTGTAGTAATCTTATGATTTGTAGAAAAACACCTTGGATAATTCTAATCTTACCTCTAATCTTTTCTTTCCTAACGTAGAAGTTTATGTTCAAAGCTTATGAACATACATCCAAAGGCTTTGAACGTATATTCAAAAGCTCTGAACGTACATTCAAAGCTTATGAACTAAGAATTAGAAGGCAGGAGAAGAAAAAAAGTCCGCTGATCAGCGGACTTTTCTGTATTTATCAGCAAGTTATTTGAATAATCTGCGGATACCCTTGAAGATTTTCAATCCGATCACCAGACCATCAAACATCACCATGCCAGTATTGAAAGCCTTCATGATACCGTTCGATTGCCTGGTTACAGGATTTAGAGGAGCAAATAACTGCTTTGTTGAAGAAGTAATCGTACTTTGATGTGAACGGATCTTCTTCAAAACTTCAGCTTTTTGCTGAGAGATGAGCTCTAAGGTTATTTCATTGTTGGCTGGTTGTGTCATTCTCGTTGATAGTAGCGTTAATGATTTGATCGTTTTCCTCTGTTTTATCTTTTAGGAATATTTTGGCAAGGAAATTTACCATTGGACTCACGATGAGGCGCTCCCGTTTATAATAGATAAACAGGATGACTAATACCAGGAAGAGCGTGATAAGTCCAAAACTGACCATCAGCCCTCCTACAAATGGCGCCAAAACGTATGCCAAGGTGAAAGAAAAATAGAACAATGCTACCATGCCAAGAACTACCATTATCAGCACTAAGATGAGTGTTGATAGCAAAATGGTAAGTTTCTCGGTCATTTCAAGCCGAATGTAGTCTTTCTGAAGGTCTAGATAGGTCTTTGCTTCAGAAATCAACTGCTGTATGGATTCGTTGCTCTTATCTCCGAATAGCATAGTGGCATTGTTCTTAAAGATTACTCAACTGGATCTGCAACGCTGGCCAACTCGTCTGCAAGGTCATTAAGGTCTTCCTTGCTAAGTTTGATGCCTTTTTTGCGAAGGATCTCTAAAATCTTAGTGCGAGTATCAGTTCCCTTTTCTGGTGCAAACAAGACACCAATGAATGCTCCGACAAGAGCTCCACCTAAAAAGGTGGCTAAAACATTAAATCCTCTCATGATATAACTCCTTTCTTTCTAAGTTTGATTTAGCAAAGATAGGACTTTTTTAATTGATGCAAGCGTTTTTTATTGCTTTTTTTTTGATTATATAATATTCTTCGTAATTTTGTAACCAAATAAAACATTTATGAATATGAAAAATTTAGCTTTTTTAGGATTGGGTCTTTGCGTAGCATTGGCCTTTACGTCATGTAAATCAAGTGAGAGTGCCTATAAGAAGGCTTATGAGAAGGCAAAACAACAGGAATTGGCACAAGGAACTGCCGTTCAGCAGCAGACTTCTGCACCAGCAGCCGTAGTTGCTCCAACGGAATCTGCCACTCCAGTTTCTTCTGCTGATGTTCGTCAGGAAAAGGTCACCATTGTGGCAGGTACTGGCAACTTGCAGGATTATAGCGTGGTTTGCGGTAGTTTCGGTGTGAAGACGAATGCAGAGAACCTGAAGAGTTTCTTGGATAATGAAGGCTATAGCGCGATCATTGTCTATAACGCTGACAGGAACATGTATCGTGTGGTTTCTGAGACATTCTCTAACAGAGATGCAGCCGTGAGAGCTCGTGATGCCTTTAAAGCTAAGTATCCTAACCGTCAGGATTTCCAGGGAGCTTGGTTGTTGTATAGGATGAACTAAGGCCTATTTTATTATATATAATGTGTATCATCGCCCAATATTGGGCGATGATTTTAATATTTTTGAGAGTCAAATTGAAAATATTTCTATATTTTCTTTGATTTTAATTAAATAGTATCTAATTTTGCGGTGTTTTATTGCTTTATTAGAATTAATTTTAAGAGAAATTATAGATAGTATTTGACATGCAAGAATCTCTATCTCAGAGGATAACAGGATATTGCATTTTGTGTTTCCTCTTTTTTCTGTACTCCATAGATGCTATGGGACAGAATGCAGAAAGTGTAGTAGATGCCTTGGTAGAATTGGGATTTGAGAATGTCGGATATAGCGAAGTTGAGGATGAGCGAGTGTACATTATGCAAAATAGTGCATACAAACTCAATGGTGTGGGAATAGGTAAAGCGGTGGATGTTATCCAGTCTCAGGGAATGCCTGATGGGAAAACTTGCCGTATTGTGGTCTTAGACAACAATGTGCCTCAGATTTCTCTTGTATGCTATTCAGATAGTGTAACCGACTCTTTGAATAGTGTCAGCCGAAGAGACTGGGAAGTGAGTTATGAATTGGGTGATTCATGGGAACAGGCCCGGAAGGCTGAAAGAAAAAATAGTTCTTTGTACAAGGTTGATATTGTGATTTATCCCGAGCTTAGATTTCAAAACTTGATAATTACGCAGATTTATCAGGTGTTGTTTAATCTGAGTCCTACTGTGGAAGTTTCTCTTTGGAAAGGAATGAAACTGGAAGGACAAGTTATCTTCCCTATTAAAAATGAGTATGGAAGAAATTACCGACAGATAAGGCAAGGTATGATAACCTTATCACAAACTATTCGGTTAGAAGATAATGTATTCCTGACAGGTACAATCGGAACATTTGGAAACTTTCGATGGGGTGGTGATTTTAAGGTAAAGTTTATTCCAAAGAAAGATGAGAGGTTTTCTCTTGAAGGCAGGTTAGGGCTTACTGGAACATCGAGATTTGTAAACTGGCGTTGGAAAGTTAGTCCACTGAAAGTTTTTACGTGGAGTTTTGCTGGCAATTTCTATTGGCCTCAATACAATACACAGTTTCAACTTGCTTTTGAGAAATACCTGCAAGGAGATAAGGGAGTTCAGTTCCAGATGATACGCCACTTTAGGCATACTTCAATAGGCTTTTGGGCTATGAAGAACTGGGACGCTTCCAAGAGCGTGAATGGTGGTTTCCTTTTTCAAGTAGCTTTGCCTCCTTATAATCAGAAGCGAAAGGGAAATATTCCTAGAGTGAAGTCTGGTGATTATATGGGTATTCGTTACAATGCTGGGAATGAGCGAAAATATGGGCAGACTTATAAAGTAACCCCTTGGGATAATGTTGCAAAAGATAATAGTTTTAACCCAATATTTATTAAATCGGAATTGTTGAATTATTAATTTATTAAAGAAATGAAAAGTAGATTCTTTGGTTTGAGTGCCAAATTGGCATTAGCCGCTTTAGCAGTTGGCTTTACTTTTACTAGCTGCTATGATTCAGCGAACGAAAATGTAGTAGTTCCTGTAACTCCTGGAGAGGTTGTACTTCCTGCTCCAATGTATGAAATTACTGGTTATGTTACGGATTTCTTGACAGGTAACGCAATTGAGGGTGCTGCTGTAACTACTCCTCTCGGTAGCGCTGTTACTGATGGTACAGGTTTTTATAAGGTAACCAGTGCTTCAGCTGTAAGTGGTCAGGTAGAGATCGCAGCAGCAGGTTATCAGACTGCTAAGTTTAATTTGACTATTACAGAAGTAAAGACAGGTATGTCTTGCTATACTGTAAATGCAGGTTTGAAGAAGATTGGTTATGTTGATGGTGTAGAAGTTATTCAACTTGGTACTGGCCTTGAGAAAGAAGTGATTACTGAAGGTCTGGAAGCATTGGTTAACGAGGAAGATGCTGAAGTAACTAAGGAAGTAACTCTGAAGTTCAAGAAGGGTGCAAGATGGAACAAGGCTGTCACCCGTGCTGATAAGGAGGCTTTCTTGGCTTACATCAAGGCTCTGAGAGGTATTGATTATGTTGGTGATGTATTCCCACGTTATGAAGTTACTAAGGAGATTACTCTTCCAGCTAATGCATATGTTAGTAGCATTATCCTCTATACCGAGTTCTTTATTGAGAGTTATTTAATGCCAGGTGATGACGAAGCTAATGTTATCGATCGTGCTTTCCGCAATTACATTGAACCTCAGTTCGTTGCTATTGATCATGGTCACAGTCACGATCATTCTCATTCTCATGGTCATGGAGGTGATAACGCTGGTGGTGGTACAACAGATTAATGTTCTAGATTAATTTTGTTAGTAAACTCCTTGGAATTTAATTTTTAATTGAAAAGTAAAATGAAAAGTAAATTAATTATATTATCTTTAGCATTGGCTGCTACGACAATGTCTGTATCAGCACAATCAACTAGAGAGAAATATACCTCTGAGGGCAGCAAGAATATCTTCATCAGCGCTACAGGTGGTGTCTCTCTGGTAAATACTGGTAAGGATGGCAAATTTGGTGATCCTGCTCCTCATGTGACTTTGTCAGTTGGTAAGTGGTTTAATCCTGTAATTGGATTGCGTTTGCAGGGTGGTGCTTGGAAGGCTAATTATAATTCTAAGTATAATCATATTTCTATTACAGGTGCTCCCGGAGCTGAACAGAGCTATAATAAGAATATTGGTATTGCTCGTTTGGATATGTTGTACAGTTTGACTAATGCACTCTTGGGTTATAATCCAGATCGTAAGGTTAACATATCAGCATTTGCAGGTCCTGGTTTGACTTTTGCTAAGACCGTTCATCAATCAGCTTATCAATTGGATGGTAGCGGTAATGGCTATAACAAGGTTCCTGTAAGTGATAATAAGCTTCGCTCATTTGTAAATGGTTCTGTTGGTCTGTTGGCCAATTTCTATGTAAGTGATGCTGTTTCTATCGATCTTGAGGCTCGTGGCGAATTAGCAGCTTCATATCTTGGCTATCAGTCAACTGCTCGCACGATGGGTGGTCTTTACTTTGGTGCTGGTCTGACTTACACCTTTGGTGGTCGTGAGTTCATGCTTGCTGCTGCTAAGGTTGACAACTCTGCTCTCCTCGATGAAATCAATCGTCTGCGTCGTGAGTTAGAAGAGTGCCGTAATCGTGCTCCAGAGGTTCGCACTGTAACTGAAACTGTAACTGTTAAGGAAGCTGTATTTAATAAGACTCCTATCTTCTTCAAGATTGGTAGCTACAAACTTGATAGCTATGCTAAGGCTACAATCAAGTTGGTTGCTGAAGGTATCAAGCAGAATGGTGGCACTTTCAAGGTTCAGGCATATGCTGATAAAGCTACTGGTAGTCCAAACTTCAACCAGAAGTTGACAGACAATCGTGCAAAGGCTGTTTACGATGCATTGGTTGCTGAAGGTGTTCCTGCTAGCCAGTTGCAGATTGTATCTAACGGTGGTGTTGAGAACTTGTTCACTGAGAACGAGACTACACGTGTCGTAATTATGGGTGTTGATTGATTTGATTGATCAATTAATATAAATAAGGAAAAGGGTATTCGTTTTCGAGTACCCTTTTTCATATTATAAGGTATTCTTAACTTATAGTATGAATAATAAATGTTACTTTTGTAGCAAAATTGTATATGGGAAGAATTTTGGCAATTGACTATGGTAAGAAACGTACAGGAATTGCAGTGACAGATGTCCTTCAGCTTATTGCGAATGGCCTTACTACGGTTCCTACTAATGAACTACAGGCTTTTCTCCTGGATTATGTGAATAGAGAGCCTGTGGATAAGGTTATTATTGGTCTACCTAAGCAGATGAATAATGAGGATTCGGATAATATGAAGAATATTTCACCATTTGTTCAATCTTTGTCTGCTAAATTAAGTATTCCCATAGAGTTTTTTGACGAGCGGTTTACATCTGTCATAGCACAAAGAGCCATGATAGACGGGGGATTAAAGAAGAAAGCTCGACAAAATAAGGCATTGGTTGATGAAATCAGTGCAACAATAATACTTCAATCATATTTAGAAAGTTTGAAATTTAGACATTAAGAGATATAAAAATGATTTTACCTATTTATGTATATGGACAGCCAGTCTTGCGAAAGGTTGCAGAAGATATTACTCCGGATTACCCAAATTTGAAGGAGTTGATAGTTAATATGTTTGAAACAATGGATCATGCGGATGGTGTAGGTTTAGCTGCTCCTCAGATAGGCCTTCCTATTCGTGTTGTGGTGATAGATTTGGATGTGTTATCTGACGATTATCCAGAGTACAAAGGTTTCAGAAAAGCATATATTAATGCACATATACATGAAATGTCAGGAGAAGAAGAAAACATGGAAGAAGGCTGTTTAAGCCTGCCTGGAATCCATGAGAATGTCAAACGCTTCAATAAAATACATGTGACCTATATGGATGAAAATATGGTGGAACATGATGAGGTGGTTGAAGGGTATCTTGCTAGAGTTATGCAACATGAATTTGATCATTTGGAGGGTAAGATGTTTATAGACCATATCTCACCTCTGCGTAAACAGATGATTAAAGGCAAGTTGAATGCCATGTTGAAAGGTAAAGCTCATTGTAATTATAAGACAAAAACGGTGCGTATATAATAAATGATAAAAAAAGTATTGATAATGCTGTGTTTGCTCCCGAGTTTCTTGTCGGCGCAAATAAATACAGATCGTGTAATGACCATTGCACGAAATGCTCTGTATTTTGAAGATTATGTATTATCCATACAATATTTTAACCAAGTTATTAACGCCAAGCCTTATCTTTACGAACCTTATTTCTATAGGGGAATGGCTAAATTCTATCTTGATGATTATCAAGGAGCTGAAGAAGACTGTTCTTTAGCCATTCAGAGAAATCCATTTGTTGTAGGAGCTTACCAAGTACGAGGTTTGTCGCGAATCCGCCAAAGCAAGTATGATTTAGCTATTGAAGATTATTCGTCGGCATTACGATTTGATCCTGAGAATGTGTCTTTGTGGCACAATCTCGCTTTATGTCATCTTCAGAAAAAGGATTATAGTGCAGCGAGAGAAGAATTAGGACGATTACTTGAAGTCTCTCCAAGGTATACTTCTGCTTATTTGATGAGAGGGGAGGCATTCTTACATGAAAATGATACGATAGCTGCCATAAATGATTTTAATAGGGCGATAGAATTGGAACGATTTGAGCCTAATGGTTATACTGCTCGTGCGATGGTTGAACTACAGCAAGCTAAATATAAGGAAGCCGAGGAAGATTTTGATCAAGCCATTCGCTTAAGTGTTCGTAATGCCAGTAATTATATAAACCGTGCATTGGCAAGGTTTCATCAAAACAATCTAAGAGGTGCGATGAGCGATTACGACTTAGCCCTTGATATTGAGCCTGGTAACTTTATAGGTCATTATAACAGAGGTTTGTTGCGTGCACAAGTAGGTGATGATAATAGGGCGATTGAAGATTTTGATTTTGTCTTAAAGATAGATCCAGACGACATGATGGCAACTTTCAATAGAGGTGTCCTTCGCTCCCAAACGGGTGATTATCGTGGAGCAATTAGTGATTTTTCTCATGTCCTTGAGGTTTATCCCAATTTCCTCGCTGGTTATTATCAACGTGCAGAGGCACGTAAGAAAATAGGTGATAGGAGAGGTGCAGAGCAAGATGAGTTCCAAATTATGAAAGCTCAGATTGACCAATTGAATAATCCTACTCAACAAAATAGTGGAAGTAATGATGAAGTAGCCTCCAATGGCAACACTGATGGTGAGAAAACAAGGAAAAGGAGTGATAGAAATGTAGAGAATTATCGAAAAATAGTAATTGCAGATGATTCGGATTCTCAGAATGAATATGCCAACGTCTCTCGTGGAAGGGTGCAAGATCGTGATGTACAGATTAGGCCAGAACCACTTTTTGCTTTAACATATTATGAGAAAGCAAATGATTTGAAACGTAATGTGCATTATCATCATTTTATCGATGAATTGAATCATCGAAATCTGAATTCAGAGCACTTGCTAATTTCTAATCGTGAGGCTCCATTAACAGTTGGCCAAGTTAATTATCATTTCTCAGATATTGATAAAAAATCAGCGGAGATTGCAGAAGGGAAGGCTGGCGTTGTCTTGCAATTTTATAGAGGTATGGATTTTTATCTAGTTCAAGACTTAGATAATGCTGAGCAAGATTTTACGAAATCTATAGAAATCGATAGTGATTTCTTCCCTGCCTATTTTATGCGGTCTTTAGTACGTAATAAGAAATTAGAATATAAAAAAGCTCAAGCGAGTGTGTCTCCTCGTCAACTCAACGAAGAGGGAATAATAAAGGATGAAGTTTCTTCTACAGATTATGATTTGATCAAAAACGATTTAGATAAGGTTATAGAGTTAGCTCCTGATTTTGTATATGCCTATTTTAATCGTGGTAGTTTGCAAATATCCTTGGGTAATTATCGGGCAGCATTGGCCGATTATGATTATGTGATAGAAATGCGCCCAGAGTTTGCTGAAGCTTATTACAACAGAGGTTTGACGCATATTTTCTTGGGTAATAATAAGCAAGGTATATCTGACTTAAGTAAGGCTGGTGAGCTGGGTGAAGTCGAAGCATACAACGTAATAAAGCGTTTTTCTTCAATTGATGAGTAACTATTTGCAGAAATAAGCACAAAGTTGAAAAGATTTCGCTATTTTTGCGTCTCGAAACTAATTATACATTTGTAAGTATGATAAAAATAACATTTCCAGACGGCTCTATTCGTGAATATAACGAAGGAGTAACAGGTCTGCAGATTGCAGAAAGCATCAGTTCACGTTTGGCACAGGAAGTCCTTTCTTGCGGAGTGAATGGTGAGACTTATGATTTGAATCGTCCTATCAATGAGGATGCAAAGGTTGTTCTGTACAAGTGGGAAGATGAAGAGGGTAAGCATACGTTCTGGCATACAAGTGCTCACTTATTGGCAGAAGCTTTGCAAGAACTATATCCAGGAATTCAGTTTGGTTTTGGTCCTGCGATAGAAAATGGATTTTTCTATGATGTAAAGCCTCAAGGAGAAACTGTAATTAGAGAAGGTGACCTTCCTGCAATTGAGCAGAAAATGCAAGAATTGGCTTCTAAGAAAGAAGCGTTAGTCCGTAAAGATGTTTCTAAGGCCGATGCGCTTCAGTTCTTTAAAGCTACAGGGCAAGAATATAAATGCGAACATATTGCAGAAGACTTGGAAGACGGAACAATCTCCACATATACTCAAGGTGCTTTTACCGATCTTTGCCGTGGCCCTCATCTGACTAATACAGGCGCGATTAAGGCCATAAAGTTGACTGGTGTTTCTGCTGCTTTCTGGCGTGGAGATGAGAAGAGAGAACAACTCACTCGTATTTATGGTATTACATTCCCTAAAAAGAAAATGCTCGATGAGTATCTCGTAATGCTTGAAGAAGCTAAAAAACGTGATCATCGTAAGATTGGAAAAGAAATGGATCTTTTCATGTTCAGTGATACAGTGGGTAAGGGCTTACCAATGTGGTTGCCTAAGGGCACTGCATTACGTATTCGCCTTCAAGATTTTCTTCGTCGCATACAGTCTCGCTACGAGTATCAAGAAGTGATGTGTCCTCCTATTGGAAACAAGTTGCTTTATATTACTTCAGGACACTATGCACATTATGGTAAGGATTCTTTCCAGCCTATTCAAACTCCAGAAGAAGGTGAGGAATACTTCCTGAAACCAATGAATTGTCCTCATCACTGTATGATTTATAAGAATTCTCCTCGTTCATACAAAGATCTTCCTTTGCGCATTGCAGAGTTTGGTACTGTTTGTCGTTATGAGCAGAGTGGTGAACTTCATGGATTGACTCGCGTACGAAGCTTTACGCAGGATGATGCACACATTTTCTGTCGCCAAGATCAAGTAAAAGATGAGTTCTTACGTGTAATGGATATTATTTCTATCGTGTTCAAGTCTATGAACTTTGAGAATTTTGAAGCGCAAATTTCACTTCGTGATCCTAACGATCATGAGAAATACATAGGCTCTGATGAAGTTTGGGAAAAGGCGGAAAGAGCTATTATCGAAGCTTGTGAGGAGAAAGGATTGCCAGCTAAGATAGAATATGGAGAAGCTGCATTCTATGGTCCAAAGCTTGACTTTATGGTGAAAGATGCTATCGGACGTCGTTGGCAATTGGGTACCATTCAGGTGGATTATAATTTGCCAGAGCGTTTTGAATTGGAATATACGGGTGCAGATAATATGAAACATCGTCCAGTGATGGTACATCGAGCTCCGTTTGGTTCTATGGAACGTTTCGTTGCTGTCCTTATTGAACATACGGCAGGTAAGTTCCCATTGTGGCTTGCTCCAGATCAAGTGGCTATTCTTCCAATTAGCGAGAAATTCAATGACTATGCCAATGAAGTTAAGGCAGCATTAAGGAAATTTGATGTTCGCGCTTTGGTTGATGACAGAAATGAAAAGATTGGTCGCAAAATCCGTGATAATGAATTGAAACGTATTCCATATATGCTTATAGTCGGAGAAAAAGAAGCCGCAAATGGTGAAGTTTCTGTTAGAAAACAGGGCGAAGGCGATAAAGGCATCATGAAATATGAAGATTTTGCAAAAAAAATCTGCGAAGAAGTCGATAATATGATAAATAAGTGGTAAATTTGCACGCAATTTTACCGTAATAGGTTTTTCCTGATTTGAGGAAAAGCTGATTGCATATAATAATGAAGGAATTAATACGGTTATAAGACAAAGAAACAAACAGGTATTTAAACTTTTAATGAAGAAAGAAAACGTTAAAGACCAGTATCGGGTCAATGAACAGATCCGTGCTAGGGAAGTAAGAGTTGTAGGTGATGACATTGAATCCAATGTATATCCTTTGGCAGTTGCGCTGAAGATTGCAGAGGAGCATGATTCTGACCTTGTGGAGATTTCTCCCAATGCAGTTCCCCCCGTTTGTAGAGTCATTGACTATTCTAAGTTCCTTTATCAGCTGAAGAAACGTCAGAAAGAACAAAAAGCCAAGCAGGTAAAGATTGAGGTAAAGGAAATTCGTTTTGGACCTCAAACAGATGACCATGACTATAATTTCAAGTTGAAACATGCTATCGGTTTTCTGGAAGATGGTAATAAAGTGCGTGCCTATGTGTTCTTCAAAGGACGTTCCATTTTATTCAAGGAACAGGGGGAAGTGCTTTTGCTTCGTTTTGCCAATGACTTGGAGAATTATGCTAAAGTAGAGCAGTTGCCAGTATTGGAAAAGAAAAAGATGACTATTGTCCTAGCTCCTAAGAAAGAAATCGTAAAGAAACCTGGTCAGCGTGCTGCTGAAGCTGCTAAAGGTATGCAGAAATCTGCAGCAGAAAAGCAAGTTGTGAAGCAGGAAAGGAATGAAACTAAGGCAGCTGAGACTAATAACGAAGAAAATGTATAATGCCAAGGTATAGTGCATTATCATAATATTTAATAATTTACTAATAAAAGAGATGCCAAAAATTAAGACTAACTCCGGTTCTAAAAAAAGATTTGTTCTTACCGGAACAGGTAAAATTAAAAGACAGCATGCTTATCATAGTCATATTCTGACTAAGAAGACTAAGAAGCAGAAGAGAAATTTGTGCTTATCTACTTTGGTTGATAAGGCTAACCTTCGTCAAGTTAGAGAGCTTCTGGCCATTAAGTAAGCCGTTTAAAGAAATTTAATTTATTAACCGAATGCATTAGCTCCGAAGATCTCTCTATAAAAAGGTGAGGCGCTAACATTCAAAAACAAATGAAACTATGCCAAGATCAGTTAATCATGTTGCTTCTCGTGCGAGAAGAAAGAAAATTTTAAAGTTGACCAGAGGTTACTTTGGTGCAAGAAAGAACGTCTGGACCGTTGCCAAGAATACTTGGGAGAAGGGTCTTACTTATGCTTATCGCGATCGTAAGAACAAGAAGCGTAACTTCCGTGCTTTGTGGATTCAGCGCATCAATGCTGCTGCTCGTCTGGAAGGTCTTTCTTATTCTAAGTTGATGGGACTCCTGCACAAGGCGGGTATTGAAATCAACCGTAAGGTGCTGGCAGATCTGGCCGTTAATCACCCAGAAGCATTTAAGGCTATTGTGGATAAGGCTAATGCTTAAGTATTAAATTAATAATTCAAACGGGGTTGTCGTCAATGATAACCCCGTTTTTTGTTAATTATGTATTTTTTATTTGCTAGTTTAAATAAAAAAGTGTATTTTTGAAAAGAGAAAAAGAATAGCCGCGTCGATTGGATCGGGAAACTCATCAAATTATTAAGAAATACCGAGACTAGCTTCGTTTCTCAATGGCGGGCCACGCTCCTTCGGGAGTAACCTTGAGTCGGTGGATTACAAAGAGGGCGAGCACTCAAAACATGTCATTCGGAGTTTCATCTTCAATCAAATATCGATGCGGCTTCCTTATAAATTGAGGACGGGAATCATCCTTTGATTTCTGTCCTTTTTTATAATATCGTTTGTCGATTGGGTATTACACTTTTCGATTTACGAGTGAGACTGAAGCACATGAAAGTTAGATTTATGAGTTTGGGCAGTGGTAGTAGCGGAAACTGTTACTACTTGGGCACTGAAACATATGGCATTTTGATAGACGCAGGGATTCCTGTTCGCGCTATCAAAAAGACTCTGAAGGATGTTGGTATCGGAATAGAGTGTATAAGGGCAATCTTAATCACTCACGATCATGCAGATCATATAAAGTCTGTAAGTCCTTTAGGAGAGAGGTGTTTTATCCCTGTCTATTCAACTGTCAAAATTCATGATGGCATCAATCGTAGCTATTGTGTAACAGAGAAGTTGAGTACCTGTGTGCGCTATCTAGAAAAGCAGCACCCTATTAAATTGGCCGATTTCAACATTGAAGCCTTCGAAGTACCTCATGATGGGACAGATAATGTGGGATATTGCATTACCATTGAGGACAAGACATTTTGCTTTGTTACAGACTTAGGAGAGATCACTCCATTAGTTGCTGAATATATCCAGCGAGCCAACTATCTTATTATAGAGTCCAACTATGATGAAGAAATGTTGGAGATGGGAACTTATCCTGATTATCTGAAAAAAAGGATTGCCAGCAACATTGGTCATTTGAGTAATCAAGTTACTTCCAAGTTCTTGGCTGAACATATAGATACCCACCTCAAATATATCTGGCTTTGTCATTTAAGTAAGGACAATAACCATCCTGATTTAGCATATAAAACCACAGAATTGGCTCTGCGTGATAATGGAATACTTGTTGGAAAAGATGTGCAATTATTTGCCTTGCGCAGGAATGTACCTACAATGCTCTACGAATTTGAGTGAAATGGATTTTATTTGAAAAAAAATAGCGGAATGTTTGGTAGATTCAAAGAAATGAGATACCTTTGCACCCGCAATCCGAAAGGAAACGCATGCACCCTTAGCTCAGTTGGTAGAGCAACTGACTCTTAATCAGTGGGTCCAGAGTTCGAGCCTCTGAGGGTGTACAAGTATGGTGGTATCGTCTAAGGGCTAGGACACATGCCTCTCACGCATGCAATCAGAGTTCGAATCTCTGTACCACTACTCAGAAAGAAGGCCGTTTATCTTAGAAGATATTCGGCTTTCTTTGTTTATTTTAGGTTTATTCGTATCTTCGCAGAAAAATGAGCACTATGGAGCATACTACATTCACATATGAGGAGCTTTCTGAAGACCTGCGCTTTTTGCAGCAGTTGTCACACGCTTTTCCAACAATTGCAGATGCCAGTACTGAAATTATAAATTTGGAGGCCATCCTCAACCTGCCTAAAGGTACGGAACATTTCCTCTCTGATGTACATGGAGAATATGAAGCATTCCAACATGTGCTTAAGAATGCTTCGGGTACCGTGAAGCGTAAGGTGAAGGAAATCTTTGTACACTCTTTGCGTGATATGGAGATGAAAGAACTATGCACCCTCATTTATTATCCTGAAGAGAAATTACAGTTAGTAAAGAAAGCTGAGCGTGATATTGATGATTGGTATCAGATAACACTCAATCGTTTGGTGCGTGTCTGTCAGAACGTCTCCTCTAAATATACTCGATCTAAAGTGCGTAAAGCCCTGCCTTCAGAGTTTTCTTATATTATTCAGGAGTTGCTACATGAGTCCACCATTGAACCCAATAAGCAGGCCTATACTGATGCTATCATCAAGACTATTATTTCTACGCGTAGAGCAGATGCTTTCATCATAGCTATGTGTCAGCTGATTCAGCGACTTACCATTGACTCGCTCCACATTGTTGGGGACATTTATGATCGTGGGGGCGGAGCACATATTATTATGGATACTCTGTGTGACTACCATCACTTTGACATACAATGGGGAAACCATGATATCCTTTGGATGGGAGCAGCCTCAGGAAACGATGCCTGTATAGCCAATGCCATACGCACAGCCTTACGTTATGCCAACATGGCTACACTGGAAGATGGATACGGTATCAATTTATTACCTTTGGCAACTTTTGCTATGGAGACCTACAAGAATGACCCTTGTACCCAGTTCCAGTCGCGTACCAGTATCAGTGATGAGCATTTCGACGAAAAGACACTACGGCTCTTCGCGCAGATGCATAAGGCTATTGCCATCATCCAGTTCAAACTTGAAGGAGAAATTATCATGCGTCGCCCAGAGTTTCATATGGACCATCGACTCTTGCTGAATTTTATTGACTATCAGGAAGGGACTATTAAACTAGATGGACGTAAGTATGCTCTGACAGATACCAATTTCCCAACCATTGATCCTGCTGATCCTTATCGCCTTAGCACAGAGGAACGCGACATCATGGATAAGATTCATGCCTCGTTCATCAACAGTGAGAAGCTCCGTAAACATATGCACTGTCTCTACTCTAAGGGCAGTATGTACCTTGTGACCAATGGTAACCTGCTCTTCCACGCTAGTATTCCTTTGAATGCTGATGGAAGTTTCAAGCATGTGCGTATAGGCAAAAAAGAATATTGGGGACGCAAGCTGTTAGATAAGACAGATCAGCTCCTTCGTACTGCCTATTTCGAAGTAGAAGGAAAACCTGAGAAACTTTTTGCCCAAGACTACGCTTGGTATTTGTGGTGTGGTCCTGATACTCCTTCGTTTGATAAGAGTAAGATGACGACTTTTGAGCGTTACTTTATTGCAGATGAGGAAACATATCATGAGGAGAAGGGCTACTACTATGTTCTTCGTAATGAGCAGGAGGTATGTGATAACATCCTGCGTGAGTTTGATGTGGAGCCTGGACCTCATTCACACATTATTAATGGGCATGTGCCAGTGAAGACCCTCAAAGGGGAAACACCTGTGCGTGCTGATGGTAAGCTTATCGTTATTGACGGAGGCTTCTCAAAAGCATATCAGCCTCAGACTGGTATTGCAGGATATACACTGGTTTATCATTCGCATGGTTTCCAGTTGGTGCAGCACCAGCCCTTCGAGAGTCGTCAGAAAGCCATTGAAGAAGGACAAGACATCAAGTCGTCCACCTCGCTGGTGGAGTATGCCCAGAATCGCGTGATGGTGCGTGATACCGATAAAGGGCGCCAGTTGCGCGTGCAGATATACGACCTTCAGAAACTGCTGGCTGCCTACCGCATGGGACTACTCACAGAAAAGGAATAAACTTATTTGTTATATTGTGTTGTTGTGATATGCCATGTCACCCATGGGGACATGGCATATCATTATTTTGTCACTTGGAAGTTACCCATGGTGAGTGCCGTGCCAACTTCGACAAAGAGACCATCATGCAGCAGATGACTATGACGATAGGTGTAGCCACGCTCATAGCCTCCCGTTAGGAAAAGGGATGCTTTTGGGGTGCATTGGTATTCTAAGTTCATTCGGGCTTGTAGATTGTAGAGGCGATTCAATACCTCATGCTCACGGAAGGTATCGATGTGCTGCCAACCTAAATCTCCACTGATTTCTAATGCCTTGGCCAAAGGAACGGCCAAGCCAGCTCGATAGGTGAAGGCTGTGTTGAAGGGGTGCAACTCACGATATTTGGTACCAACTCCCAGTATGGTGTAGAAGGTGTGGCTCTTGAAGCGTAGTCCTACATTGAATAAGGTGGAGCTTCCTCCACTTAGAAACAGCTGTATGCGTGTAGAAGGGTTGGCATTGATGAGTCCGAGCTGTAAGCCACGCAGATGGCTGGCGTGGAAATTGAAAAGCCCTATTTGGAGTCCATGCATGGATGAGGCTGCCAGATTAATCAATCCCACTTGCACGCCTGTCATTTCCTCAGCAGCGATGTTCAGAAGGGCAGAGGCTTGAATGCCCATCGTTTCCTCTCCACTTATGTTAAATAGTCCAGCCACTTGTAAGCCATAGACGGGTTCGCTGCTGATGTTGCTAATTCCAGCTAATTGTATGCCTTTCGACTCACCACTGATAATGTTCAGCAGTCCGCTGGCTATAATGCCTTCTTGTCCATCGCCCACGATGTTCACACCACCAGTCACTAAGAGGCCTGTAGCCTTGCCACCAACCACGTTGACCAGTCCACTGACTGAAAGACCAGTTTGATCACTTCCTATCACATTGGTGATGCCTGCAGCCTGCCAACCCCGCATGTCTTCACCTACTACGTTGAATAGACCGCTCAGTTGCAGGCCGTTCACGCTGCTTACCGTGGTGCTTCCCAGTACATTCAGTCCGATGCCTGTCAGTTGATTCATCTTTGAGTTTAGACCCACGTTCAGCAGAGTCTTCCCGCTCACTGTATCAACGCCTTGCGTAGCGATACTTGGCCATAGCGAGAGATTGATGCCTCCTATTCCTGTAGTCTGGGCATCAGTTCTCAGCCAGATGATGCATAGTGCCAACCATATAAAGATACTCTTTCTCATAAACTGCTTTTTGGCATTAGACGAAGCAACCTCCTCTTGAGTTGCAGGGGAGGTTGCTTATTGGGGGCTTTTATTGATACAAGTATCGTTTGATGGATTTCTTCGGAGTTTTCTCGAACTCTTCGTGATAGACTATGATTTTGGCGACTTGGCAATAGGACGGAATGTGTGTGTTCAACTCAATGCGGTTCTGCTCCATCTTTGTGTTGATGGCTGCATCGCTTATTCCTTCCATGTTGGCCAGGTCAAAGTCGGGGTAAACCAAGGCAACGAGCTTACCATCGCGTTGCACTACGATACTCTCTGCAACATAGGGCAGATCATTCAACTGCGCCTCTATCTCCTCAGGATAGATGTTCTGTCCGTTGGCACTGAGTATCATATTCTTGCTTCTGCCTCGTATTGTGATGTTTCCTTCGAAGTCCATTGTTCCTAAATCACCTGTCCTCATCCATCCGTCATCAGTGAATGCAGCCTTAGTAGCTTCTTTGTTCTTATAATAACCCAGGAACACATTGTCTCCCTTCAGCAAAATCTCTCCAGCTTCATAGGCAGGGTTTGGAGAGTCAATCTTTATCTCCATACGAGAGATGATCTTACCACAGGTGCCTTCCTTGAAGCGTTCATAGGGAACGTAAGCTATCAGTGGTCCACATTCAGTCATTCCATAGCCAACAGTATAGGCAAGGTTGATGCGTTGCAGGAATTTCTCCACTTCTTTGTTGAGCGCTGCGCCACCAATAACAATGCTGATGAAGTTTCCTCCGAAGGCATCCACCACTTTCTTTCGAATAGCGGCATACACCTTGTCGCTGATGTAGGGCAGGCTTAGCATGAACTTTGCTCCCAAGCTTTCGAGTTTAGGCATCACTTCCTTCTTGATGATCTTCTCTACTACCAGTGGAACGGTAATGACGAGGTTTGGACTAATCTCTGCAAAGGCCTGGAAGATGATCTTAGGACTTGGTACACGTGTGAGGAAGTACACATGACAACCCACGCAGAACTCAAACAGGAACTCGAAGGCTAGTCCAAAGCAATGAGCCAGAGGGAGCATACTCACAAGCTTGTGTCCAGCACGAAGGTCGATACTGTCCATAGCGAACCTGACGTTCGACCACAAGCTGCGGTATGGGAGCATCACACCCTTCGACTGGCTGGTAGTTCCAGAGGTGTAGCTCAGCACAGCCAGTTCTTCTTCTTTGTCTTGGTGATAGTGCACGTGTTCAGGGCGGAAATTCTTTGGATATCGCTGACCAAACATGGCATTGAGGTTCTCGCGTGCATACGTCAGTTTCTCTGAACGTGACACGAGGACAGAGAAATCCGTCAGCAGGATGATTCCCTCCAGATGGGGCATCATGGACTCATCCAGATTTTCCCAAACCCTGTCACCAACGAACAGAAAACGGGCGTCGCAATGGTTGACGATACTATGTATGTTGTCCGCTTTGAATTCATGGAGGATGGGTACCACAACTGCTCCGTAGGTTATTGTTGCGAGGAAAGCCACACCCCAGTGGGCACTGTTCCTACCGCAAAGAGCTATCTTGTCTCCAGGCTTTATTTTCACAGCCTCGAACATGATGTGCATTTTCTCGATTTTCCGGGCTACATCCTTAAATTGGAGTGTTGCTCCTTTGTAGTCTGTGAGCGCATCCAGGTTCCAGTTGTCCTTAATGCTGTTCTCTAAGAGAAGATTAAAACTCTTATTCATTATTGCACGTTTTTTTTGTTTCTGTGCAAAAATAGGGAATAAATAGGAGGTAGGCAAGTTTATTAGCGTTTTTTTATGTTTGCTAATGTGGTATTATCTCTTGACAGTGCTACGTTCATTGAGGTAATTCAGAAATTCATCCTTATAGCTGTCGCCCACTGGGATGTATGTCTTGCCAAAAACGATGCGGTTGTGTTCCACTACTCTGATCTTGCTTTTCTGGACAATGTAGGAGCGATGTACCCTCATGAAGCGCTGCGAAGGCAACATCTCTTCCATGCTTTTCATGCTCATCAGTGAGAGCAGAGGCTTCTCATGTCCTTCTTCATAGATCTTGATGTAGTCTTTTAGTCCTTCGATGTAGAGAATGTCGTCCAACATGACCTGTACCTGCTTATATTCACTTTTCACAAAGATGCTCTGCACCTCTTCTGCAGCTCCTTGTTGTCCTTGCTCCACCAACTTGAACCATTCCTGGGCTTTCTGTGCTGCTTGCAGGAAGTTAGGGTAGGAGATGGGTTTCAGCAGATAGTCCAGCGCATTCACTCGATAGCCATCTATGGCATATTGGTCGAAGGCAGTGGTAAATACGATACGTGTCTGTGGAGGAACCATCCGCGAGAAGTCAAGTCCATTTAGTTCTGGCATTTGGATATCCAGAAAAAGCAGGTCGGCAGGAGTCTTTTGCAACTCTTGCATGGCCTGTATGGCACTGTTGTAGCTACCCACCAGCTCCAAGAAAGGGGTTTTCTTGACGTAGCTGGCCATCAGTCCCAATGCCAAGGGCTCGTCATCTATTACTGCACATCTGATGTTTGCCATAATTCTTACTCCAAAAGAGAGGGTATACCTTTTGCTGTTGCAAAGATAAGCCTTGCCAAGTGAAAAAGCAAAAAATGGGAGATTTTTGAAGGGAGGAAAACTCTTGTTTAGTCTAGCGACAAGGCATTTTTGGTATTAATCTCCAAGGAAGAGACATATTCTGTGCCATCATCACTCAGGCCATAGTGCCACACATAACTGCCTGGGTACATCAAATCCAAGCGTTTCTGCACCTGTTCCAGTCCTATGCCACTACCACTCTTGTCATATCCCACCTTGCGATGGTTGCTGTTCTTGATCTCGCAGCGCACATAGCCCAGTTTCTCACTGAAGAAGATTTTGATGTAGCTTGGCTCTGTGGGTGATATCCCATGCTTGAAGGCATTCTCCACCAGTGAGATAAAGATCAGTGGTGCAATGGGTGTCTGGTTATTCTCACGCATGTCGTAGGTCGTCTCTATGGTAACGTTTGATGAGAGACGAATGCGCATCAGTTCGATATAGCTCTTCATGAATTGCATCTCCTTCTCCAGCGTGGTGTAGTTTTGCTTGTTGTCATACAGTACGTGGCGCAGCAGTTGGCTCAGTTCATGCACAGCTTCCTGAGCTTTCTCACTGTCGAAGGCTATCAGGGCGTAGATGTTGTTCAGCGTGTTCAACAGGAAGTGAGGATTGATTTGGCTACGCAGTTGCTGTAGCTCAGTCTCTACACGTTGCTTTTCAGCTTCACGTTTGCTATTCTCCAATTCGCTCCAAGCCTCAATCACTCTGACTACAGCTGTGATGGTGGCCACCAGAGCCATAACGAAGAAGTCGCGCCCCATAATCATGCTTATCGACCATCTTCTGGCCATTGGGTTAGGACGCATGTAGTCGCGATACTCAAAAGGTACCTGGTCTCTCCATGATATCAGCATGCGTTCGAACTCTATCTGGTGTAACAGTCCCGAGAGAAACGAGGCAATGAGTATCAACACCAGCAACTGTAACACGTACATCCAGAACTTTCTCCGAAGCAGCAGGCGTGGAATCAGCAGGTTGTTGTTCAGATAGAAGAAAATGATGTAGATGATGTAGTAGGGAGCAGTGTTCCAAACATAATCAGAAAAAGTAACATCCATTCCACCCCGTGTCATCATTAAGTAGGGGAAGAAGAACAAAATACCCCACATCACCACATGGATGATGATGGTTAAGTAGTCTCTGATGGATAGTTCTTTCTCGTTCATATCTGTTAAACTTTAAAATCTCTCCCCCTGCTCCAGGGGAGAGATTCTGCATACATTATTATCTTTTACTCGTATCTCAGTGCTTCGATTGGATCCAGATTGGCTGCCTTCTTGGCAGGATACCATCCGAAGAACATACCTATCAGTACGCATACGCCAAAGGCAAGCATCACAGAGCTTGGTGAAATGGAAACTGCTACTTGGTCAGAGAACATTTCAACCAAGGATCCCAGTCCGTAGCCACAGATGATGCCTATGAATCCTCCCGTGAGGCAGATAAGTACGGCTTCTATCAAGAACTGACTTAGGATGTCTATGCCACGAGCGCCAACTGACATACGCAGGCCAATTTCCTTAGTGCGCTCTGTCACACTCACATACATAATGTTCATGATGCCAATACCACCTACCACCAGTGAGATACCTGCGATGGCTGCCAAGAGCATGGTCATCATGCCTGTCACAGTGTCAATGGTACTCATGATTTCTTCCATAGAGCTCAAGGTGAAGTTGTTCTCGTCAGTATCCTTCAGTCTGTGGTTTCTGCGAAGCACCTCCTCTATCTCGTTCATGGCAAGTTGGGTGTCAGCCTCCGTTGTTGCACTGCACTGTATGCCTTGCAAGTGGCTTTGTGAGAGCATACGCTTCATCACAGTGGAAAATGGTGCCAGCACGATTTCGTCTTGGTCCATACCCATACTGTTGGTACCCTTGCTAACCAGCACGCCTACCACTCTGAAAGGAATCTGGTTCACACGGATGGTCTTGCCAATGGGGTCTTCATTAGGGAAAAGGTTGTCCACGATGGTCTTTCCCAGCACCACCACTTTTGCTGCTGTCTTCACGTCCTGTTCGCCAAACATCTCGCCTTCAGCCATTTCCAGTTGGCGTATCTGCAGGTAGTCTTGACTACAACCTGTCACAGAAGCAGGGTAGTTGTTGTTGCCTGCCACCAGTTGGCCTGAACTCGACACGCTGGGGCTCACATAGGTCACGTGGGCACACTCATTGCGTATGGCCTCATAGTCTTCCATCTTCAGGGTCTGCATGGAACTGGCATCCATACGCTGGCCACCACGACGCTCGCCACCTGGGCTGATCATGATCATGTTTGAACCCATCGACGAGATCTGTTCCTTAATCTGGTCTTGTGTTCCCTGTCCAAAGCCCAACATAGCTATCACTGATGCAATACCGATGATGATACCCAGCATGGTAAGCAGTGAGCGCGTCTTGTTGTTATAGATGGCCTTCAAGGCTATTTTGAAAAGATTCGTAATATTCATAATTTCTTACAATTTACAATTTATATGCCAATTGTCAATTTTCAATTTGCTGCTTTGCAGCCTATCCTTGATCGTCAGGCACAGGCAGTGAAGCCAGTGTCTCTGCAGCATTCAGGATGTTATTATTAACCACATCGTCCTTTATGAGACCATCGCGCAGGGTGATGGTACGACTGCTATATTGGGCAATCTCAGGGTTGTGGGTCACGAAGATAATGGTACGTCCCTCAGCATGCAGCTTCTGGAAGAGCACCAAAATCTCGAATGAGGTGCGGGTATCCAGGTTACCAGTGGCCTCGTCTGCCAGTATCACGGCAGGGTTGTTCACCAAGGCACGGGCAATGGCCACGCGTTGCATCTGTCCACCACTCATCTGGTTGCTCTTATGCTCCAGACGGTCGCCCAGCCCCACAGCCTTCAGGGCCTCGATGGCTCTGCGCTTACGCTCTGAAGCTGAGACAGAAGGGTTGTACATCAGTGGCAGTTCTACGTTCTCCACAGCAGTGGTCTTGGCCAGCAGGTTGTAGTTCTGGAACACGAACCCGATCTTGCGATTGCGCAGTATGGCACGCTGTGAGCGACTCATGGTGCGCACTGGCGTTCCATCGAGTATATACTCACCACTGGTAGGAGTATCGAGGCAACCCAGTGTATTCAGCAAGGTCGATTTGCCAGAACCCGACGATCCCATGATGGTCACAAATTCACCTTCGTTGATGGTGAAGCTCACACCCCTCAGGGCACGCACCACCTCATCGCCTACGATGAACTTGCGCTTTACGTTCTGTAATTCTATAACTGGTTTACTCATAATGATCAATTTCAATAGTCAATGTTCAATGTTTATTAGAATGGGCCGCCAGGACCACCGCCAGGACCGCCAGGACCACCGCCCATACGGTTCATCATGCCATTCTCACGAAACATCGAGGTAGCTTCTGTCACTACTTCAGTGCCTTCTTCCACACCACTAATTTCAGTCATGCCATTACCACTCATGCCTGCAGTCACTGCATGTGCTGTATAAACAGTACCTTCCTTGGTCCAAACCTTCTGTGGAGCATCCACGTCGTTGATCTGAGAAGCACCCATCTCAGGGGTTGGAGTGAAGCGCAGGGCACGACTAGGAACTACCAGCACATTTCTCTTCTCCTGCTTGTAGATGGTCACGTTGGCTGTCAGTCTTGGCTTCAGCTTCAGGTCATTGTTAGGAGCGTTGATCACTACCTCGTAGGTCACCACGCTGCTGGTAGTGGTAGATGAACTGCTGTCGCCCAGGCGAACTTGTACTACCGTACCCTCAAAAGTCTCATCAGGATAAGCATCCACAATGAAGGTAGCGCGCAGACCTTCTTCAATACCACCTATGTCAGCCTCGTCTACATCCGCAATCACGCGCATCTGCGTCAAATCAGCAGCGATGTTAAACAGGGTAGGAGTGTTGAAACCTGCAGCCACTGTCTGTCCCTCTTCCACAGCCTTGTTGATTACCACACCGTCGATAGGAGAGTAGATGGTAGCGTATGAAAGGTTGCGCTGAGCCTTGGCCAGATTGGCTTGGCTCTGCTCAAACTGAGCCTTGGCATTCTGATAGTTGTACAGACTCTGGTCGTACTCCTGATCGCTGATCAGCTGCTTGTCGTGCAACTGCTTATTACGGTTGTAGAGCTTCTCCTGGTACTCGTAGCTGGCCTTTGAACCATTATAGTTGGCCTGAGAGCTACGAAGGTCGCTCATCAGTGTTACCTTATCCATCTCAGCGATAAGCTGACCCTTCTTCACTTCAGAGTTGTAGTCCACGTAGATGCGGTCGATGATGCCACTCACCTGTGTACCAACTTCCACCTCTGTCACAGGCTCAATGGCGCCTGTTGCAGTGATCGACTCAGAAACATCTCCTCTGGTCACTGGAGCTGTCATCACGCTCATTTTCTGTGTCTCAGATGGACTTCTGAAGAACCAGAACCCGATAAGCAGCACAGCCACTATGGCTACCACTGCCCAAATAATCTTTTTCTTATTCATATCCTTAGTTTTTATTTTTTAATCTTTAATTATTGAATTTTGAAATGATGCTCAGCATCAATCCAACGTGATATTCTCGCCTGCATAGAAGTTCAGCAGTTGCTCATTCATGATGGCAGTGTACTTAGCCTGCAGTTTCTGCTGTTGTGCAGAGAGCAGGTTGTTACGCTCTTGCAGCAGTTCGATGGTATTTTTCATACCCAGGTTAAACTGTTCCTGCGTCATCTCGTAGCTGGTCTGTGAGCTCTCTAAGTTGGCACTGGCAGCCACATACTGCTTCTGAGCCGTATTGGCGTTCTGCCACAGATTCTCAATGTTTCTGTACAGTGTCTTCTGTGCATCCTGCAGAGCCAGTTCCTGCTGATTCTTCTGAATCTTGGCCTTCTCAATGTTGCTCTTGGTCTGACGCTTGTCGAAGATAGGAATGCTCAGGTTCAGGCTCACGTTGTTGCTTTCATTTCTCTTCACCTGCGTGCCTAAGCCTGTATTAATGCCACTCATGGCGTTGGTACCAGCGCTGGCGCTCATACTCAGTGAAGGCAGGTAACCTGCTTTCTGAATCTTGATGTTCAAGTCAGCTGCGTCAATGTTCTTCTGAGCTGACAAGATCTCAGGACGATTTGCTAAGGCTGTCATATACACATCATTCTTTTCAGGCAGCAGTATCAGCACATTCTCATCGCTCAACTCAGGCATGTAGATGTCCATCTCCTCATCGCCCTCGATCTCCAAGAGCTGCTTTAACTGCAACTTGTAGTCTATCAGCTGTGCCTCTACATTCACCAGCGTGTACTCGTCTTGGCTTACCTGTGTCTGCAGCTGTGCCAAGTCCACCTTAGAGATGCTACCAGCCTCAAACATCTGCTGACCACGCTCTAAGTTGGCACGGCTCAGTTCCAGATTGGCCTCATTTACCTTTACGGCTTCAGCAGAGTAGAGTATCTGGATATACATCTGAGTGATGCTCTGAATAATGCTGTTCTCGCTCTCCTCCACGTTCAGGTCGCTGATTTCTGCGTTCACCTCGTTCTGCTTCAGCGTGTTCAGACGACGTCCGTTGAACAATGTCCAGTTCAGGTTCACGCTGGCGTTACTGCTATAAGAAGTCTTATTAGAGGTGGTAGAGATACCTTCACCTGTGAAGCTCATAGAGCTCTGTGCCCAAGGGCTGTTTCTCAAACTTCCGCTCAGACTTCCAGTGATGCTTGGCAAGAAATCAGCCTTAGCTGTCTTCACGTCAATCTCGCTACTGGCAGCGCTCAGACGGTTGCGACGAATGGTGATATTCTGCTGCAGTGCATAGTCAATGCAACTCTGCAGGGTCCATTGCTGTGGTCGCACGGTCTGAGTAGTGCCTTCGCTTGCGGCTTGCTCCGTGCTCACTTCCTGAGCCATCAGTGTGGTTCCGCACAGCAGGCAAGCCATCATCCATGTCAATCTTTTTACCTTCATATTACTCATGATTTTAATTGTTGTCATACTATTTCATTTTTCTGATGCAAAGGTAGTGCTGCAGCGCTTTGCATAAAAATAGAATCGACCAATCGCCCAATTTTATCGACGAACGGGCATGTTTTTTGATTTTTGCAGCATTCAAATCATATTTTTACCCCTTGAAAAATGCGTTTTTGTCCCTAATAAGAGAGGGGATAGTGTTGGTATTTAGGGGTGTAAACTGTAAAGGGTGTAAATATGAGCGGTTGTGATAGTTGGTGTTTTATAAAAAATGAGTAGTTTTGCAGCGTCAAAATAAAATGACGATAAAAAACCGCAACTTAAAAGTTGCATATTCCAAAATAAAACTATAGATTTGCAAAAACTATGACATTCGAAAGAGTTATTGAAGGGAAAAATCACCTGTGGGCTGTAAGAGATCTGGCAAAGCCCAAGAATGAATTGGCATTGCTATTTGATTCGTGGAACGACTTTGGTTACCTGATGGAGTTTTTCATAGAGAATATAGATGATCTTAGGAACTTCTTTCATATTGAGCGCATCAGTGAGGCCATTGAAGACACAGTGGATGATGCAGAGCAACTGGAAAGACTGATTCTTGAAATGCCCTATTCAGAGAATTTGGATGAGCTTTTCAAACCATTGGGGGCAGCAGACCTAAGCCTGAGGCAATTGACACGAGAAAAAGCCCGAAATTGGAATAGAACAGGGCATGCCAGCTGGTTGAGAGTCTATGCCATCCGTTTGGAGAAAGATGTATTTGTGATTACAGGAGGAACTATCAAACTAACCAAGACCATGCAAGAGCGCCCTCATACTTCCGAACAGCTGCAACGGCTGAATCATTGCAGGCAATACCTCTTAGAGAATGGAGTTTTTGATTCAGATAGTTTTATGACTTTAACACAGGAGGATGAAATATGAAATCTAAGGCAGTTCAGTTTTTAGAGTCCCATCAGTCTGGCGATACCTCTGCTTTTGAGGCTGATGCCCAGTGGAGGAGGGAAAATGCTTCATGGCTCAAGCGTTCACGCTCTGTAGCCATGGCTATCATAGATTATATGCAAGACAACGGCCTTTCTCGAAACGACGTAGCTGAGAAACTGCAGGTTACTCCTCAATACGTCAGCAAGATACTATCAGGTAAAGTAAATTTCTCATTTAAATCTGTCGCTGAGATAGAAGAGCGTTTGGGCGTAGACTGTTTTCGTGCTGCTGCAGTTGGTGTCTGACCGTTGGCGCTAATCCGCACGAATTTTCAAGTAAAAAAGCAGGGGAGACCATGTGGCCTCCCCGCACTATTTTTAGGGGTGTAAACTGTAAAGGGTGTAAATATGAGCGGTTGTGATTTGCCAAGGGGGGCGTTCCACGAGGGGTAGAGTAAAGCTATTTAAGTACATACCCATTTCCTTCTTTGTAGATTGCAAGTTTCTTGTCGGCTTGAAGTAAGCTGTTGAGTTTACGAATGTAATTATATAAGGTGTGTATGTCTAAGTCTCTATTTCCGTGCTTTAGCAACTTTTCCTTACTTACCACATTCCCCATGTCAAGGTAGAGACGTGTAAGGAGTTCGAACTCTAAAGGGGTGAGTTTTTTTAGTCGCATATCCCCCCTAAATAGTTCCCTGCTTTCAAGATTCAGCTTCAGGGTACCTATCGAAATGAAGGAGGCATGTGGCACAGCATAGCGTCTGACGAAGGCTGCCATTTCTTCCATATCGAAAGGCTTTTTCAGATAGTTCACAGCACCTTGGTTTAATGCGCGTTCTACCTCTGCGAGTTCCGTATGTGAAGAAATCACAACGATGGGTACTACAGAAGAGGCTGCCCGTATTTGAGGAATGATATTGATCCCATCATCGTTACCTATCTCTATATCAAGTAAGATGACACTTGGTTGATAGGCTTTCACTACATCAGTAACGGCTGTCAGTGCATTTTGATAATGCACATCCATCCCATGCTCCTTCAAGACAGTCGTCGCTACCTGACTGAATACCACATCATCATCTATCAATAAAACTTTTATCATATCCTATTCAGTTTATGGGGAATATACAGGTAAAAGTGCTACCTTTCCCTTCCTCACTCCTTACGTTTATCACACCTCCATGAGCCTCCATCACATACTTAGAGAATGCTAAGCCCACACCATAGCCACGCTGATGTTTTCCTTCTCCACGAGGCACCTGGAAGAACTGATTGAAAATCTTTTTCTGGTACTTTTGTGGGATTCCCCAACCATTGTCTTCTACCTCTACGACTGCCATCTGGCCCTCTTGTCTTATCCTGATGCCAACTTTTACCCCATCGTCTGAATACTTCAAAGCATTTTCTATCAGATTGCGAAAAACGTTTGTCAGATACATGCGGTCTCCATTAACCATCAGCTGAGGTGTTTCTGCTTCAATACTTAGTTGGTGTGGTTTAGCTGCGTATTGTGGTGCGATACCTTCAACTGCTTGTTGTGTTGATGCCACCAAGTCTGTGAGTTCCTTTTTCAGCATCACTTGCTGGCGATCCTGTCGTGCTGTAAGCAGCAGAGCCTCGATGTCACTTACCATATTTTTACTTTGCTTTAGTGTGACCTCTGTTAGGGACTTACTATCTTCATCGGGTAGTTTCTGTTTCAGGAGGCCCATAAGTAAAATAATGCTGTTCAGTGGAGCCTTCAGATCATGTACCGTACCATTCACGCTTGCCTCACGTTGTTTGAATAGCTTATCCTTACGCCTAATAGTGATGAACAGCCATACCACGCAGCCAGCCACTATCAGTACCATCAATATGGAGGTGCCCAATATTTCAGTCATCTCGCGCAGGAAAGTAGAGAAGGGCAGGTCAGTCTTCACCTGTATGAACTGTGTGGCTTTCAGTCCGATGGGAAAGAGCCTCGTCTCATAGACCCTGTTCTTTGTCGTAGGCAGATTACCCCTGCTGTCCATCTCCAATGTATCACGATTGTAGAAGTATATGCGATATCTGGTGTTCAGCTCTGCTTCCTTCAGTAAAACTTGGAAGATGCTGTCCAATTTTATAAGATTTAGGAAATTGCCATCTGATATGAAATTATCTTGTTCTAATTGATTTATCAAGTCAGTCATATTCATGCCAACATTGTTCTTTTTTAAAGAAACCATGTCTAAAGTATCTCCCTTTAAACTTTCCCTCTCTTCAGGAGTCATTTCACTGGCTTTCTTGTAAATGAACTTGGGCTTATTCGGATCTTTAGGAGGAGAATAAGAGCGAGTTGATAGTTCTTTCTGAATGCCATCAGAGGTAATGTCTTCTAATGTTTTCACCATTCGCAGAGTGTAATTATGATAAGCGTTGCCTATCCACAAAGATTGTAGAATAAGTAACACAAATGTTGCAAATATTGATATGACAATTGCTTTCCTCATTATATATGATGGTATTTAAAGTACAAATATAAAGATATAATACAATCTTTTTTTAATAGTAATCGAAATAATGGTTTTAATTACAAAAAGATTACTACTTGATTACAAATAGTTCAAAAAGTTTATTGTAACTTGCATAAAAAAGTAATAGGAAGGAGGTGTTAATATGAAAATTGAGATTCTAACAGATCAAAAATTGTCGCTACTTAATGGTGGTTACTGGATAATGAAAAGGTATATAATACTGATTATCAGTTTTGTAACTTTCCAAGTACAAGCTCAGACCACATTTACAGGCACAGTGCTGGAAGAAGAGCGAAACCCGATAGGTGCCGCACAAGTGGTGATAGCACAGAATGACTCTGTTTTGAGAGTGGTACTGACAAATACTAGAGGACGCTTCGTACTCTCCGAATTGCCAGAAGGGAACTACACCATCAATCTTTCGGCCTTTGGATATTCAGAAATCAACCAGCCTCTCTTTATCACTGACAAAGGAAAGGCTACTTTCGTGATGGCTAGGGAGATGAGTAGACAGATTGACGAAGTGGTAGTTACAGCCAATCGCAGTGACCATATTACCCGAACTGCTACAGGCATGATCTATCAACTCTCTGAAAAGGCCAAGAATAGTGGTGATCCTTTCGTTGCCTTACAAGAGATTCCACAACTGATAGTGAATAGTGGTTTGCAATCTGTTAAGATGGAAGATCAGAGCACTCCCTTGATACTGATAAACGGTGAGAGCGTGAACACTGGTATTGCTCCCATTGATCCCAAGGACATAGAATCTGTGGAGGTGATAGATGTGGTAAGTGCGCGATACCTCCGCACAGGAGCTAAGAAAATTTTAAACATCAAACTGAAAAAAGATCGTGCCCCCTATCAATACCTACAAGTAATGGAGCGGTTTGATATACCTGTGCAGAACATGAATGCCCTTTATTTTGAGGTAGGAAATGCTAAGTATTCTTTATACGGACGATTGGCTGGTAATTACATCTTTGACCAGACTTCAGAATATAGGCAGATACAAGAAAGCGAAAACTATCATAAAGATGCCCAACAAGAATCTAATAAAGATGACAAGATGGGATTAGGAGAACTGCAGTTCAAGTGGATGCCCACTGCGAAAGACTATTTTGTGACACATGTATATGCACGTCTCAACGATACCAGAACTGAGGCAGAGGGAAACGGTAGTATAAAGACCAACGAACGTAGTCTTTTCCAAATGCAGGAGTTAGCGAAAAATCGCTCTGATATCTATACGGCCACCTTGTTTCACAAGCATACCTTTGCTTCACAAAACACTCTCGAAACCACTCTGGCATTCAATCACAATTATAATCGTAATTCCAACCATCGTACTGAAGATTACTCAAATTATCTATATAACAAAGCGTTTTTGTATAAGAATCAGCGTACATCGGGCACATTGAATATAGACTATTCTTATACATGGAATGATGTAAACAGCCTCAATATCGGGAGTGCTACTGATTTCAAGAACGACAACATTGATCAAGTAAGTGAGGGCTACCCTGTGTTTAAGCATCGTCAGTGGAACGAATACCTTTATGGTACTTTCAGCAGTACTGTTAAAAAGCTAAACTATATGCTCTCATTGGGCTATGAAAGTATCTGGTTGAAAGCGGGGGAGACATCCCACCATTATTTCAAACCACGCATTGCCTTAAGTGCCAATTATTCTTTTAGTCCTAATCATTCAGCCCTTTTCTTTTATAATTTGACTAACGAGGCTCCTTCCGTGGGATTGCTAAATCCTTACAACACATCAACTGACTCGTTGGTTATTAGTCGAGGGAATCCCTACCTGTTACCTGCACAAGACCATCAACTAGGCTTGTCCTACACGTTCAACAAGAAAGGCTATTATTTCAGTCCTGCTATATCCTATCACCATACCAAGGACTTGATTGAACCATACGGTTATAGCGAGAAGGGAATCTATACAAGTACTTATCGTAATAGTGGCAACTATCAGCAGTTGCATCTTCGTCTCTCCCTTAACAAAAGGTTCAAGAACTTAAATATCAGCATGAACACAGAACGAAGTTTCTATTACTTCGAGCACCAAGATGCAAAGAAAAGTTGGGATATTAATATTGACTGTAATTATACTCTTAGTAAATGGATGTTCCTTCTAAGTGGGAACTTTACCAATTATAGTTTCTCTGCCACCACCAAGACTAAGCATTTCAACCTTAGTTATTCATTATTGCAGGTACAATATAATTTCACAAGCAACTTTTACATTGCTGCTGCAGTTTACAACTTTGCAGGCAGTCTCAGGAGTAGGACAACCATAGAAACTAATGGATACAGAAGTGTTACTTACCTGAGAGAAAAGGACTCATTTTATCCTTGGATTTTGCTGCGCTACACTATCCGTAAGAACCCCAACAAGCGCATGAAGGAAAACAAGACTGTAACAAGTAGAGAACAGGGTATACAATTGAGATGAGTTTCACAATTATCCCCTACCTATTTTTTTGGGGGTGTAAACTGTAAAGGGTGTAAATATGAGCGGTTGTATTTGCGGCTGCGCACAGAAAATTTTGCGCCTGTGCGCTCGCGCAAATGTTCCTGCGCACAGTAGAAAAAATGGCCTCCCTCACGAGGGAATTTTTACGCCCTCACGAGGAAAGTCAAATTTCATGGTGTGGGACATTAATGCTCACAGTTGTGAACATTAATGCCCACAACTGTCAGCATTAATTTTTGTAGTTAGGAAAATTTTTTTTCCTAGTTAGAGAAAAAAATCAACCGCTCATATTTACAGCCTTTACAGTTTACACCCCTGTAATATGCATAGGAAAAACTAACTGTCTTGTGCAGTTAGTTTTTCCTTTATAGCAAGTTTTATTTTACAACCAGCCGTGACTGCCTAAGAATATAAGCATCAGGTAGCCCAGTATCAGACCAATGAAGCCCATGATGAGACCCATCTTCATCATGTTGTTCTGACTGACGAAGCCTGTACTGTGAGCCATCGCATTGGGTGGGGTACTGATGGGTAACACCATAGCCATGGATGAGCTCAGAGCAATGCCTATGAGTAGGGTGGATACACCACCAAAGCCATTGAGCTTATCGCCCATGCTGGTGCCCACAATGGCAAGGATAGGTACCAAGAGGGTGGCTGTGGCAGTGTTGCTGATGAAATTGGACAGCACATAGCACAGCAGGCCTGAGCCCACGATGATGGCCAGTGGCGACCAGGTGCCAAATGGGATGGATTCTATGAGGTGCATGGCCAAGCCTGTTTCCTCAAGGGCCACACCAAGGGCGAAACCTCCTGACACCATCCAGAGCACACTCCAGTTGAGCTCCTCCAGATCGCGCTTACCAATGACGCCTGTCAAGGCGAACACAGCCACAGGAATCATGGCCACAGCATTGGCATTCACACCTGTGTATTTATCTAAGATCCACATGGTGACTGTGACACAGAAGGTGATGTAAACCACCCAGTCGCGCCAACTCTGTTTGTGCTCATGCTTTATGTTGAGAATAATGGTCTTTTGCTTAAATGGGAAGATGTAGAGCAACAGTACCCACGCAATGAGCAGTATCACTATTACGAAGGGGAACATGAAGCTCATCCACTCGCCAAAGCCAATGTTGAGGTTCAGACCATCGGGATTGTTCAGATAGCGCAGCGCGATGGCGTTGGGAGGGGTACCGATAGGTGTTCCAATACCACCTAAGTTGGCTGCAATGGGGATAGACATCGCCAATGCAATCTTACCCTTACCATCAGCTGGGAGCGACTTCATGACGGGGGTAAGGAAGGTAAGCATCATGGCAGCTGTGGCCGTGTTGCTGATGAACATGGAGAACCAAGCTGTAAGCAGGATGAAGCCCAGCAACACAAAGCGACTCTGGGTGCCAAAGGGACGCAACATCCACTTGGCCAACGTGGCATCGAGGCCACTCTTGGAGGTAGCAATGGCCATGATGAAGCCTCCGATGAACAGCATGATGATAGGGTCTGCAAAGCTGTTGAGGATGGATTTGTAGTGGATGAATTCGCCCAAGGCTTGTGTGGGAGCATCGTGGCGCATGAACCACAGAGAACTGTCGCTACACGTAAGCAGCAGGAGCACCACAATGCCCATGGAGGTTGTCCATGCGGGTACGGGTTCAAGGAGCCACATCAGGGTAGCAAAGGCGAAGATGGCTATCACGCGCTGCTCTACGAGCGTGAGCCCCTGGATGCCAAACGACTGTGGGGGTATCAGCAACAGGGTGAAGGATACAATGGTAACAATGAGCAACTTAGCCACTGTGCTCGACACACGGAAGGTCAGGCTCTTGCTCTCTCTGCGTTCGCGCTTCCGCCGTTGATACTCCTCGAACATGTGGAAGCCATGAAAGTTTTTAAACATTGTTCAGAATGTTTTGAAAATGTGTGATTAATCTTTTCGTACCGTGTGCCTAACCCACGAGACGGCACGGCCTTTAATGAATGGCAGGTCTTCTGACTGACTCTCTCCATGGCGCCTTCCCGACTTTCCTCGCGCAGAGGGGGTGTCAGTGGCAGTGAGTGTGTGCCAAGGAGTGTTTCTATTGAGCTTCACAGCAGCGGGACTGTCCAGGATTCTCACCTGATTCCCTTTTAATCCAATGCAGCGACAGACTACACCAGAACCAATTCTGTGTGCAAAGATAGTGCAAGGCGAGAGAAATACAAAAAGATTTTATCTTTTTATTTCAGAGATGTGGCTTATCTTCATGAGTTTACTCATAAAGAGGTGTAAGGTGCCTATATCCCTTGCTAGTTTTCTGAAGATATTATAACTCTAATAGCTTTGAAGCATCGGGGATGGTGAGGATACCTCGAGCATAGGTCAGCAGCCCTTGCTTCTGAAGAGAGGTCAGCATGGCAGAGATTCTGCTGAAACTCTCGTTGGTAAAACTGGCAAGGTCTGTCTTCTGGATATGGAAGACTTTTTCCCCTTCTGCACGTTCCACATGGTGTAAGAAGAAGGCTGCCAAACGACCTTCAGGAGTAGGAGCAGGGGGGCTCCACAATCGACGACTCAATTCCTGCACTTGGGCACTCATGATGTTTCGATAGTTCATGTCCACTATGGGATACGCATTCAGTTCCTCGAGAAGGAAACGCTTGTGCATGACCATGGTACTGGCCTTTGTAGTGGAAAAGTAGGAGGAACGATAAACGGTATCTTTGCCAAACAAGGAAGATAACTCGAAGATATAAGGCGCAGTGAAAGTCTCCTCTACCACCATGGGAACGTCCCCTTCTACCTTAGTGCGTTTGGTGATGGTTCCATCGAGAATGAAAGTCAGTCGTTTACACAGTTCACCTTGCGCTGCCAAGAGGGTTTCAGGTTCACAATTGTCAAAGTGAAACGTCACTTTTCCAAGGATGTTGGTAAAGTCTTTCAGCGTGAGCCCCTGGAACAAGGGGAGTTGCAAAAGCTTGTCGTACACAGTTGCCATGATCGTATTCTCTTTCCATTATTACTATTATGCGAAGATAAAAAAAATAGTTGGGAAAGGATGTAAACCCACCTGCGTTTTTGTATTTTTTTATTTTTATTCAAAAAAAATGCATTATCTTCGCAGCGTAAAACTAAATTGATGAAAGAAAGTATGATGGAAATGTTAAGCAAATTTGATTTTCTGGAGATGATAAGCGCGTTCATTGTGCTTTTTGCTGTGATTGATATTTTGGGTTCTGTACCTATTATCCTGAACTTAAAGGAGCAGGGCAGACCAGTAAATGCTATGAAAGCTACATTGTATTCTCTCGTTCTGATGCTGGCTTTCTTTTATGCAGGTGATTTGATTCTCAAGTTGTTCAATGTGGACATCCAATCATTTGCTATTGCTGGTGCTCTTATTATCTTCCTCATGTCGCTCGAGATGTTGCTCGATGTACAGATATTCAAGAATACAGGCCCTATCAAGGAGGCCACGCTGGTACCGTTGGTATTCCCTTTGCTGGCAGGAGCAGGTTCTTTTACCACCTTGCTTTCACTGAAGGCAGAATATTGGGACATCAATATCCTGGTGGCTCTGTTTTTGAATATGGCATGGGTGTATGTCGTGGTACTGTCTACGGATAAAGTACAGCGTATACTGGGAAAAGGGGGTATTTACCTCACCCGTAAGTTTTTTGGCATTATCTTGTTGGCCATCTCCGTGCGTCTTTTCATGTCAAACCTCTCAGCCCTGTTGTCGCAGTTTTGATTGAGGTGAGAAATCGCTGATACAAGTGTAAAGTGCGTTTTTGAGTCTAAAAGGCAAAAAAATGCACTTTTTCTTTTGAATACCCGTCTTTTATGCTTATTTTTGACAATGAAAGGATAATATGTCCTTTTGTGAAGTACATTGTTAATCTTAAATATATGCACATCTATGAGTTACTTGCGATTTGACAAGACCTTGATGATCAACCTAGAGGAGTCTCTGCCAAGAGAGATTCTGAGAACTAACAAGTCGGGTGCTTATCACTGTACAACGATCGTAGGGTGCAACACGCGAAAGTATCACGGACTCCTCGTGATACCCGTACCAAATTTGGATGATGAGAATCATGTGTTGCTCTCTTCACTTGACGAAACGGTGATACAGCATGGGGCAGAGTTCAATCTAGGCTTACATAAGTATCAAGGCAATCATTTTAGTCCAAACGGACATAAGTATATCCGCGAGTTTGATTGTGAGAAGATTCCTGCCACCACTTTCAGAGTGGGTGGCGTGGTGCTGCGTAAGGAAATTGTTTTCGAACACCAGCAGAATCGTGTGCTATTGCGCTACACTCTGATGGATGCTCATTCTCCTACGACCTTGCGCTTCCGCCCATTCTTGGCATTCAGAAGCGTACGCGAATATACCCATGAGAACAGACAAGCCAGTCGTGACTATCAGTTGGTGGAGAATGGCATTAAGACTTGCATGTATCAGGGATATCCTGAGCTCTACATGCAACTGAACAAGAAGAATGAGTTCCACTTCCAACCTGATTGGTATCGTGGCATAGAGTATCCAAAAGAGCAGGAGCGTGGTTACGACTTCAACGAAGACCTCTACGTGCCTGGTTACTTTGAGGTGGACATCAAGAAGGGAGAAAGCATCGTGTTCTCTGCTGGTGTTACGGAAGTGAATACCCGTACCCTAAAGCAGAAATTCCAAGCTGAGGAGGAAGACCGCACCCCACGCGACAGCTTCTATCACTGCTTGAAGAATGCTGCCCATCAGTTCCACAACATTCAGGATGGCGAGCACTATGTGTTGGCTGGTTATCCTTGGTTCAAGTGTCGTGCACGCGACTTGTTTATCGCACTGCCTGGTCTGACCTTGGGTGTGGATGAAAAGGATCAGTTCGACGAAGTGATGAACACGGCTCAGAAGGCTATCAGGCAGTTTATAGCTGGAGAGGCGATCTCTTACAAGATTTATGAGATGGAGCATCCTGATGTGTTGTTGTGGGCCATCTGGGCATTGCAGCAGTATGCCAAGAACGTGTCGCACGAGGAGTTCCGCAAGAAATATGGCCAGTTGCTGTTTGATATTATTGAGTTTATCTTGGCACGCAAGCACAGCAACCTCTTCCTGCATGACAACGGACTGCTCTTTACCAATGGTACTGAGCGTGCTGTGACATGGATGAATTCCACAGCTAATGGACGGCCTGTGATTCCACGTACTGGCTATGTGGTAGAGGTTAATGCGCTGTGGTACAATGCCCTTAAGTTTGTGTCAGAGATGGCACGCGAGGAGGGTAATACAATGGCCGCTGACCAGTTGGAGGTACAGGCACAGCTCACAGGTACTTCATTTGTGGAGGTGTTCCGCAATGAGTATGGTTACCTATTCGACTATGTGGATGGGTATATGATGGACTGGAGCGTGCGTCCTAACATGATTTTCACTTGTGCTTTCGACTATTCTCCGCTCACCAATGCGCAGAAGAAGCAGGTGCTTGACATCGTGACGAAGGAATTGCTCACTCCTAAGGGACTGCGTACACTGAGTCCGAAGAGTGGTGGCTATAACCCTAATTATGTGGGTCCTCAGATACAGCGTGACTATGCCTACCATCAGGGTACAGCATGGCCTTGGCTGATGGGTTTCTACTTTGAGGCTTATCTGCGCATCTACAAGATGAGCGGGGTATCTTTCGTGGAGCGACAGCTTATTGGTATGGAAGACGAGATGACTCAGCATTGTATCAGTACGCTTCCTGAACTGTTTGATGGAAATCCACCATTTACAGGGCGTGGAGCCGTATCGTTTGCTATGAATGTGGCAGAGATGCTGAGACTCTTGAAGCAGTTGAGTAAGTATAACATGTAAAGCACAGGAGGAACGAAGATGAAAGTTTTAATGTTTGGTTGGGAGTTCCCTCCTCATATTTTGGGTGGCCTTGGTACAGCAAGTTATGGATTGACTAAGGGCATGTCTCGTCAAGAAGACTTGGATATCACCTTCTGTATCCCTAAGCCATGGGGTGATGAAGATCAGAGTTTCTTGAAAATAATTGGAATGAACAGCACACCTGTGGTTTGGCGTGATGTGCAATGGGATTATGTGAAGCAGCGTTTACCATATATGGATCCTCAGCTTTATTATAATCTGCGCGACCATATCTATGCTGATTTCAACTATATAGGTACCAATGACTTGGGATGTATAGAGTTCTCTGGGCGCTATCCTGAAAACTTGTACGAAGAGATCAACAATTACTCCATTGTGGCTGGAGTGGTGGCACGTCAACAGGACTTTGACATTATCCACTCTCACGATTGGCTGACTTATCCTGCTGGTATTCATGCCAAGCAAGTGTCTGGAAAACCATTGGTGATCCATGTGCATGCTACAGATTTCGATCGCAGTCGTGGTAACGTAAACCCAACGGTCTATGCGATTGAGAAAAATGGTATGGACAATGCAGACCACATTATGTGTGTGAGTGAACTGACGCGTCAGACGGTCATCAATAAGTATTACCAAGACCCACGCAAGGTTTCAACTGTACACAATGCCGTTACACCTCTGCCACAAGAGATTCTGGACATCGTTCCGCAGAAGAAACCTAATGAGAAGGTGGTTACCTTCCTTGGTCGTCTGACTATGCAAAAGGGTCCTGAGTATTTTGTGGAGGCTGCAGCAATGGTATTGCAACGAACCAATAATATCCGCTTCTGTATGGCTGGAAATGGTGACATGATGGATAAGATGATTCGACTGGTAGCAGAGCGAGGCATCTCTGACCGTTTCCACTTCCCAGGCTTCATGAAAGGTAAGCAGGTATATGAGGTGCTTAAGGCCAGTGATGTATATGTGATGCCATCAGTGTCTGAACCATTTGGTATTTCTCCATTGGAGGCTATGCAGGTAAGTGTACCTACGATTATTTCTAAGCAATCAGGTTGTGCGGAAATACTTGAGAAGTGTATCAAGGTGGACTATTGGGACATCCATGCCCTTGCAGACGCGATGTATGCCATCTGTAACTATCCTGCACTCTATGAATACCTGCGCGATGAGGGTAAGAAGGAGGTAGATGCCATCAAGTGGGAGGATGCAGGCCTGAAGGTACGCAAGATTTATGATGAAGTGATCAAGAATTATAACAAATAAATAACTTAAGATATGAGAACAATCTGTCTTTATTTTGAGATACATCAGCCAATGCTTCTGAAGCGTTTCCGCTTCTTTGATATTGGTACCAATCATTATTATTATGATGATTATGCAAATGCTGCCCACATTGGTGAGGTGGCAGAACGCTCTTATATCCCTGCCTTGACCACGCTGATTGACATGGTAAAGGAAAACAATGGTGCTTTCAAGGTAGCTATTGGCATCTCTGGCGTGGCTTGCGAACAGATGGAACAGCATGCTCCCGCAGTGATCGAGTTACTGAAGGAACTGAATGATACGGGGTGTTGTGAAATTATAGGGGAGCCTTATGCACATGGTCTTTCTGCATTGGCCAGCGAACAGACTTTCCGCAATCAGGCAGAGAGGCATCGTGCCTTGATGAAGCAACTCTTTGGGAAAACTCCTAAGGTGTTCAGGAACTCAGATATGCTTTATGATGATGAAATAGGTGCCATTGTGGCTGATATGGGCTTTAAGGGTATGCTGACTGAAGGCGCTAAGCATGTGCTGGGTTGGAAGAGCCCTCACTATGTATATCATTGCAACATGAATCCAAAGTTGAAACTGTTGTTGCGTGATTTCAAGTTGTCTGACGACATCAGCTTGCGCTTCTCTAACTCAGAGTGGAACGAGTATCCGTTGTTTGCTGATAAGTACATCCGCTGGATTGATGAACTTCCACAGGATGAACAGGTGGTGAACATCTTTATGGAACTGGGTGCTTTGGGTCTGGCTCAGCCCCTTTCTTCCAATATCCTTCAGTTCCTTAAGGCTCTGCCTGCTCAGGCTAAGGAAAAGGGTATCACCTTCTCTACACCAGTGGAGGTTATAACGAAGTTGAAGTCTGTTTCTCAGATTGATGTTCCTTATCCGATGACTTGGGTAGATGAGGAGCGTGATACCAGCTGCTGGTTGGGTAACTCCATGCAGCGTGAGGCATTTAATAAGTTGTATAGTCGTGCTGAACGTGTGCTGCTTTGCCAGGACCGTCGTGTGAAGATGGACTTCGACTATCTGCAGGCTAGTAATAACTTCCGTTTCATGACCACGAAGAACAATGGATTGGGAATGGATCGTGGTATTTATGAGTCTGCTTATGATGCATTTACCAACTATATGAATATCTTAGGCGACTTCATTAAGCGTGTGGATTCTCTCTATCCAAGTGATATTGATAATGAGGAGCTCAACTCTCTGCTGACGACGATTCGTAATCAGGATCATGAGATAGAGGAACTGCATAAAGAACTGAACAAATATAAGAATCAGCTTCCTGTCGAAGAGGAGAAGGTTGCAAAACCTGCCAAGAAGGCTGCGAAACCAGCAGCTAAGAAACCTGCTGTAAAGAAGGCAGCGCCAAAGAAATGATGTTTCTATGGTAGGGTAGAAAATAGAAGAGGGTGTGGCTTTTGGCACACCCTCTTTTTTATTGTATTCTTTACAGTTATTCAAATGTGGTATAAGTGATACGAAGCTGCAACGGATTATCTGGTCCTCCGATAAGTTTGGCATAAGTAGGTTCCAAATTATGTTCCACTGTATCCATGATATAAGCGTCTGAGTAGTTGTCAGTATGGCCCGTATAAACCACAGGAATTAATAGCAGTTTATTATCTTCTTCCCATTTGGCTTCCATTTCTGTGGTCCATGTGCCAGCCTTGGCTTTCTCCAACTCCTTCTCCTTCAGTGTAGTAGTAATGAGACGGGCAATGTTGGAGAATGTATAAGTGTTATTAGAAGAAGCATTATGATTCTCTATGTATGTCAGGATATTATCTCTCACATTAGCTCCTTCAAAGAAATCCTTTACGTCTTTGGCACGAATCAGTAATAATGATGAAGGAACCTTCATATTAACTACATACTCATTTTCTTGCTCATAGTTCGTAATCACCATGTTCACAGAGTTGATAGTGTCGTTTTTAAGCTCCTCTGCAATCTGGTCGTAAGGAATATGTATGGCAGTGAAGATGCCAGCAGGTGATTTAACATAGCTATTTCCTGTTTCAGCCACCTTCGATTCAAGCAAGGATGAGTTGGTAAACTTATTGGCCTGAATGACTTCCTTAGTAGAAGCGAATACGATTTGCGTACTCAAACCAATGGAGTCGGATCCTGCTACTCCAGATTCATCAGTCACTTTCTTTACGAGTTTAATGCCGTTTTCGTCTGTGTAGTGCGCCATCAAAGACATGGACAGATTCACACGGTCAACATACAGAATGGTTCCATCGCCAAAGTCATTCTTCAGATAAACCCCAGGGAAGACATGCTTAATGAATTCCTCAGAGTTCTTGAAATACTCTGGATGGCTCTTACTAAGATCATAAATGCGTTGTCCTTCTTCTTGCTTCAGTTGGAAAACAATATGCGGATAGTATAAGGCGATAGAAGCGTGTTGCTCAGCAGGAACAGTGGCATCATAGGCAGTATATGCCTTCGTTCCAAGAAGAGCCGACTTGTCGTAATATTTCTCTACATCTATATTGGTGTACCTGAAATCACGATTCTTAGGATTGCGATCTTGTATCCATTGGTCATTAAGCAGATAAGCGCTCATACGACAGGCATTCAAGGAATCCCCAAACCAAGTACTGTAATAAACTTCTAGTTCGAAACCTCTTACACTGTCGTCCACCAAAACACCAGTGGCTTTTCCTGTGGCTTCATCATAAGAATAGACATCCGGGAAACTATAGTTGTCCAGACAGTTCAGCTCTGTCAGAAAACTTGCTTCATAATAGCCAAAGTTAGGGTCACTGTATCGTCCGATGTAGCCTTTGCTAGATCTGGCATATAC
>JAGCFP010000073.1 GCA_017650045.1 Bacteroidaceae bacterium
AGCAGGAATCACTGCCCCTTTACCTGCTTCAGAAGACATCTCGATGCTGGGGATAAGCAACGACCATACGGAGGCTGCCACCATGACGCCTGAAGCAAAACCAAGCAACGCTTTCTGCAAGAGCACAGGCATATCTTTCTTCATAAAGAACACGAAGGCAGAACCAAGGACGGTGCCAAGGAAAGGAATAAGGAGTCCGACAATCAGGCCATTCATAGTCTTAAAGTTTATAGGAGGCAGCAAACTCTCGTGAAATGGAGTTCTGATAACTCATGCACACCTCTGTAGCCATGGTGCGACCATAACCAATGATACGATCCCAAGTCTGTTCATCCAGTGTATCCAGATCATCAAGCATGATGCCTTCCTTTATCAAACCATAGATAAGTCCAGCACTGAAAGTATCACCGGCCCCCACAGTACTTACTGGGGAGATCTTTTCAGTATCATAGGCTTTTCTCAGATACTTGGTGCGCAACTCTATCTTTCCTTCGCCTTGCGTGTAGATAAAGTTAGGGCAGTAGAATTCCACTTTATTCTGATACACCTCATCAGCGCCATTCATGTCGAACATGACCTGAAAATCTTCCATAGAGCCACGCACGATGCTGGCATATTCCAGATTTTCGAGGATGTTTGAAGAGAGTTTCAGGGACTCGCCCTTGTGGGCTATGCGACAATTTGGGTCGTAATAGACGATGGCACCAGCTTTCTTGGCTGCCTCAAGCAATTCCACATGCTTAGGGCGTAGGGCAGGTGTAATGCTGTAATAGGAGGCTATCATCACGATGTCGTCTTTCTCCACCTTAGGCAAGTCGATATTGAGGCGCTTTTCAGGAAGCGACTTATAGAAACTGTACTCCGCATCACTCTGTTCGTTGAGGAAAGCCAGATTGATTGCTGATGGATGGTCTGGATAAACATCGATATAATCGGTAGAGATGCCATTCTCACGCATAAACTGCATGGCGTGCCTCCCCACATGATCAGCACCAAGTTCGCTGATGAAGGTCACAGGAATGCCCAATCTGGCCATTGAAACACATGAATTGAACACAGATCCCCCATGTTCTGCAGCAGATGGTTGCTCATTACGAAAGAGAATGTCGAGCACCGATTCTCCGATACCTATTACTTTGCGCATAGTTGTTCTCTGGATTTTTCACCTAAATAGCCACCATGATGGCGTTTAGAGTAATCTTCAATGGTAAATTGTATCTTCTTCATGGTTTCCACCACCAAGATATCCCCGATGACAGTCATCATGGTCGTGGAAGTGGTGGGCGTCATGCCTAACGGACAAACCTCAGGAGGATTACCTGTAGAAATACAGACGTTGGCTTCCTTAGCCAGTGGACTATCAGGATTGCCTGTAATGACAATGTATTTCAAGGCAGGATTCAGACGATGCGCCAGTTGGGTAAGTTCCACAATCTCACGCGTCTTTCCAGAGTTGGAGATAAAGAGCAACAGGTCGTTTTCTTGTAGGATACCCAGATCTCCATGTTGTGCCTCACTTGGATGCAGGAACACTGCAGGAGTCCCTGTAGAACAGAATGTAGTGGCAATGTTCATGGCTATTTGTCCTGCTTTACCCATGCCAGAAGTGACCAACTTGCCCTTACGTTCATGCACATGTTCCACAATTAAGTCCACTGCTTTTTCAAAAGCATCTGTCACAGGAAGGTTTAGGATGGCTTCCGCCTCTTTTCTCAAAATATCTTTAATGGAGTCTGTCATAATTCTTCTTCAAAAATGATTCTATCTGCAAATATCTGCAAAATTCGTTTAACCGCCATATTTTTTATTGTATTTTTGCAGTCGAAAATTTGAAAGCGATGCAAGAGAGGTTCTATACACATACTTTACCCAACGGATTAAGAATCATTTTACAACAGACAGATGGGCAGGTTTCTTATGCGGGTTTCGCCATCAATGCTGGTACCCGTGATGAACGTGCTGATCAACCAGGCATGGCGCATTTCGTGGAGCACATGCTCTTCAAGGGCACGGAGAAACGCAAGGCTTGGCACATCCTGAATCGTATGGAGAAAGTGGGGGCCGACCTTGATGCCTATACCAATAAAGAAGAGACGGTGCTGTATTCCGTCTTCTTGAATGAGCATCTGAACAGGGCTGTGGAACTGATGGCAGATCTGGTGTTTCATTCCACCTTCCCTCAAGCAGAAATCGAGAAGGAAACAGATGTCATTATCGGAGAGATACAGTCGTATGAAGATACTCCAAGCGACCTGATCTTTGATGGTTTTGAGGACCTGATTTTCAGTGGTCATGCACTGGGGAGGGATATCCTTGGAAATGCCAATGCTTTGAAAGGTTATACCACAGCTGATGCCTTGGCTTTCTATCGTAAATTCTATGTACCAGAGAATATGGTGTTCTTCGTGACGGGCAGGTATGACATGAAGCAGGTGGTTCGTTATGTGGAGAAGGCTGTGGAAGAAATCCCTCAGACTCCATTGGATTATGTACGCCTCTCTCCTTCTTCTTATGTGGCTCGTGAAGAGGTGCAGCATCGAGATACGCATCAGGCGCATGTGATAATGGGAAGTAGGGCTTATGAAGGCCACAGCAAGAAAAAGCTGATGCTCTATCTGCTGACGAATCTTTTAGGAGGCACAGGCATGAATAGCCGACTGAATGTGGCTCTTCGTGAGAAGCGTGGATTGGTCTATGAAGTAGAGGCTAACTCCACCTCTTATACAGATACAGGTACCTTCTCTATCTATTTCGGATGTGATCTGGAAGATGTGGACCGATGCGTGGGACTTACCAAACGTGAACTGAAGAAACTCTGTGAAAAGGCACTGACGATTTCCCAACTTCAGGCGTTGAAAAAGCAAACCATGGGACAGATTGGGGTTGCACAAGACAATCGGGAGAACAATGCCTTAGGTATGGCAAAGACTTTCCTGCATTACGATCGCTTTGTCACCACGGAAGAGGTGTATAAAAACATGGATAGACTTTCGCCTGTCCATCTCTTGGAGGTTGCTAATGAAGTGTTTGGGGAGCAGCACCTGTCTACTCTGATTTATCGTTAGCCTTCTTCAGTCGTTGCACGGCATATTCTAGTGATTCCGTAGGTTCTATAATGTTATAGTCTTCCCAGAATTTCTCATCATAGAAGTCCTGCACCTTGTCAGAAAGCACTTGGCTCTTGGTGAACGATTCACGATAAGGAATGTTTCCATGTGGTGGGGCATCTTCACGATCAGTCATTACCAATTCAGATACCACCGTGAAGTTGGTTGCAAAGAGCTTACGTTTCCAGTCACAACTGAACTTCAACTCTGCACGTACATAGTTCAAGTAGTACTTATCCCCATCTTTGCGATAAGTCACCAGGTAGTCCAGACTCTGAGGACGGAAACGCAGGCCTGGTGGTTTTCTGCGTAGCATCACGTTGGTTACCTTCTCACGATCGGACATATCCGTTGAGAATTCTATACGACTGATGGCATAGCTTTCACGGTCTATATAGAGCGTACCACGATAGACAAGTTCATCTTCTAGTATGCCACGAGGCCTGAAGTCAATGGCAAAGTGCAACCTGTCATTAAGGATGACAAAGTCCTTAAAGTCGTACTGATACACATGCATATAGTCGAATCCTAACAAAGAACCAGGGGTCTTCACCACATCCATGGAGTTGGCTATTACTGGTCCGCCTTCCAGTTTCACATTCAGCGTATCACTAACCTTCGGACTTACCATCCTGCGCCCTTTCTGTACGCGCACCCTGTCTCTGTCCATCTCTTGTGAATAAGGCGTCTTGAAAACATCCACCACCGCTTCGGAGATATTGATATACTTCCTGCGCTTTTGGGCAAATTCCCTGTAGAATGCTTGATACATGCCCGCCTCCATGCTGTAGTTCTTCTTCACGTTGTTCATGGCACGTTCCACGATGCGACTTGGATTGATAGGTTCCACCACCAGTTCGTTAAGCACGATGACGCCTGGAGTCAACAAGATCTCCTGATCCTCCATCGTTTGTCTGGTGACTTCAAACTGCTTGGTGGCATAGCCTAAGTGAGAGAACTCTATGGTGACAGGAAGGCTGCGGTTAGGAATCTTAATAGTAAATTCGCCATCAGCATTGGTGATGGTGCCAATGTGTGTACCAGGCACATAAACGTTCACGTATTCCAACGTTCGGTTATTGTATTGTTGCTTTACGATGCCACTGACCGTAATCGTCTGTTGCGCCATCAGACCTTGGAGACAGAGGCACATTATAAAGAAGAGATAGAGTATTCTTTTCATTGTAGTATAGTGTTTGAGGTTTCACATCATCTTTTCCAGTGTAAAGATAAAAGATTAAATTGATTTCTGCAAATAAATTATCAGATGTTCAATCTTCTCATGCTAAACTCACAGCCACAGTATTGTTGGTTATAGAATTGGTATTCTTTCAGCAGTTGGTTTCTGCGTTCCTGTAGTCCTCCCTTTCGCCAGTTTTGTTCCCAGAAGGTGGTCTCAGGGTAAAGACTTGCCGCTTTTCGTCCTGCCTCGTTGATCTGTTCCAGACTCTTCCAGCGTGAAGAGGCTAGGGTAGTAGTGAATACCTTGAAGCCATGTTCAGAGGCATATTTAGCTGTGGCGGTTAGTCGAAGGGTAAAGCATTGCAGACACCGTTTCCCACGCTCAGGCTCGTTTTCCATACCAGTCACCTCATGGCACCACGCCTCATAGTCGTAATCTGCATCAATGAATGCCAGTCCTTGGGAAGTCACAAAGCGGATGGCCTCCGACTTTCTCCGTTCATATTCTTCCCGTGGGTAGATGTTCGGATTGAAGTAAAATACCGTGGGACGTATGTCGTTCTTCAGCATCCACTCTATAATGGCTGCTGAACAAGGTGCACAGCAGGAGTGCAACAAGACATCCTTGAATTGAGAACTATCCATACCCATAAATCCTAAACTTCTAAACTCTTTTCTAACACCAACAAACTTTCAGGCCCCATATTAAACAGCAGATCCACGATGCTGAGATTAGGCAGGAAACCCAGCTTTTGTTGGAACACCTGGTAGTAAGGCACAGCCTTAAAATCCCTGTCCTCATGCCAATCCCTCTTCGGATGGATACGCTCCCTGAAATCATCATCCACACGCGTTTCCACGTATTCCTCCGTACGTTCCATGTGCGGTTGCATATCTATAAGCTCACAGATCAGCGCTGTCAGTTGTTCATTAAAGTCCATCAGGAAGTGGAACGGCTTCTCATAAAACGGACGCAAGTCATCTTTCAGGAACTCAAAGTAAGGTGTCTGATTATAAGCCGATTCCAACGCATTCCAATGCAGATGGCGCCATTTTCCATGGTCGGAGATGCGTATATCTTTCATATAGCACTTCAGCGTTTCAGGCTTCTCTATGGGCACTGTCAGCGCAATGGGACCATTGGGCCCTGCTATCACACAGCGATTACGGTAAGTCTGCTTCCGATAGTTGTCATACTGTTCCACAAACACCTGCTTATACCTCAGTAATTTGGAGAAATACTGCACAGGAGGCAGATACGCCGAAGAGAGGCAAGCCGTCATTCCACCTTTTTCCATAGCCTGCTCAGTTGGTTGGAAAACCAGATACGCGTCGCCTTGCCTATCAGATGGTCCTCGGGTACGAAGCCGAAGAGCCTGGAGTCACTCAAGGTACTCTCCGTATCCATCATCACCCAGTAATAACTTTGCTTGGAGTTATAGGCATTGGTGGCCTTTCCATCGATGTAGAGCACCCCGTCCTTCACCTCCGCCTGCAATCCTTCATGCAACGTCAGCGTGTTTCGCATCAGAGTAGCGTTCCATGGCCTGATAGGCGTTTCTACCCCTTTCAGAGGAATCATGATAGGTTGTGCAGGCAGCGTATCCTGCAGATTCACCGCCTTACTGAAGTTGAAGGCATGATCCATATAGATCACATCCCCAGGCAGTGCCATGACCCTGCCCACCAGCGTCTTATGCGCCTCCGTTGTGGAAGGGTCGTCAAACACGATAATGTCTCCCCGTTTCACGCGCTTGTAGTTCCACTTGTTCACCAGTATGCGCTCTCCCTTGTGCAATGAAGGCTCCATGCCCTCGAAGGGTACCGAGTAAGATCCCACGACAAACGCCCGTAGCAGTACAGCGATCAGTACGGCACACAGCAAGGCAATGATTATCTTCACACGTGGTTTCATGGCATCAGGGAGCAGGTGGTTTTACTTGGCACTCTTGAATAGGCGCCTCCAACGAATCTTACCATCCAGCCACCCATGATCCTTGTCCAGTGAGAGCCAGATTGTGATAGGCTTACCCACCACATGGTCTTCAGGCACGAAGCCCCAATAGCGAGAATCTGCGGAGTTATGACGGTTGTCACCCATCATCCAGTAATAATCCATCTGGAAGGTATATTCATCCGTTTCCTGACCGTTGATGTAGATCTTCCCCTCCTTCACGTCAAGCGTGTTATGCTCATAGGCCACGATGCAACGTTCATAGATAGGCAGGTTCTCCAGCGTCAGTTTCAAGGTACTACCCTTGGCAGGAATCCATAGCGGACCATAGTTGTTGCGGTCCCAGTGCTTGTTGCCATTCAGCGGATAGAGGTCGCCAGCATAGCTCTCTGGCTCCATCACGATCTTACTGATAAGTTTCGTGTTGCTGGCCAACTTATCATACATCTCCTTCGTCAGAGGGAAGTGATAAACTGGTGCCAACCGTCCGTTGGCTGTACGGGTGTTGAACCCCATCGCCACCAGGTTATCCTCCCACGCCGCGTCGCTGCTCATCATCAGGCGATCGTCCTCACTGATCCCCAGTTCATCCAGCATCTGCAGCGGGATATCCTGTCCTGTAGTCTGCACGAAGTAATTGAACTGCATCTTCTCAGGATTCTCGGCATCTTTCCCATTGATCCTTACCTGTCCGTTCACTATCTGGAGCGTATCCCCCGCGATGCCGATGCAGCGCTTCACATAGTTCTCTCGCCTGTCCACAGGTCTGGTCACCACCTCCCCGAAGATGCGCGGATTCTCCAGAATATACCTTCTGCCAGCATTATAGTAGATGTCGAACACCATGCGTTGCTGTGCCGCCGTCATATTATCCAGATCCATCGGGTTCGGATACATCCGTTTCCCCTCCGAGTAAGCCAGACTATAGAAGTCGGTAGCCTGATAGTTCATCGCCACCGTATCCCCCGCGGGGAAGTTGAATACCACGATATCCCCCCGCTTCACCTTTCCAAAGCCCTTTACACGTTCATACTTCCACTGCGGCCACTCCACGTAACTCTTTCCCCCCGTGAGAGGCAACGTATGCTGTGCCAGAGGCATGGAGAGCGGTGTTATCGGTTTTCTGGGCCCATAACTCAGCTTGCTCACATACAGATAGTCGCCCACCAGCAGTGATTTCTCCATAGACGAAGAAGGAATCTGGTAATTCTGGAAGATATACACATTTACGAAGTACACCGCCACCAGTGCGAAAACGATGGCATCCACCCAGCTCATCACGGTCTTCGCGGGTCCTTCCTTCCATTCGCGCCAGAAGCCCCAAGGAATCTTCTTGGTGATATACGCATCGAAGATAAACGGCACCACCAGCAGTCCCCACCAACTCTTCACCCATATCAAGAACAGCAGATAGAGCACCAGCACCACCGCCAGCTTTACCCATTGCGTCTTCTTCTCCATACCGCCGTTATTTTAAGAAAGTAAATAAGTCGCTCATCTTCAGCATACCCTGATGTTGCGCCGTATATTCAGCCGCCAGCACAGCCCCTAAGGCAAACCCGCTGCGATTCTTTGCATCGTGAAGAATGGTGATGCTGTCAGCCTCCGATTCATAGCGCACCACATGAATGCCCGGCACCTCGTCCTTACGTTCAGAGATGATGGCCAGATCCGTAGGCTTCATCCCCTCCGTCAGCGGCTTGAACACATCGTTCTCCACCAGTCCGGCATCCACCCATCGGTCCTTACGGTCCAGCTCCGCCAGAATACCCTCTGCCAGGGTGATGGCCGTGCCACTGGGATGATCCAGCTTATGTACATGATGCGTCTCCTGCATACACACGTCATAATCCTCAAACTGGTTCATGATATGCGCCAAATACCTATTCACTGCTGTGAAGATAGACACACCCAGACTGAAATTGCTGCTCCAGAACAGCGTCTTGCCTTCCTCGTCGCACAGGCGTTTCATCTCCTCCCCGTGTTCAGCCATCCATCCCGTGCTGCCACTCACCACCTTCACCCCTTGGGCGAAGGCCTTCTTGCAGTTGTCATACGCTGTCTTAGGCGTAGTAAACTCTATGGCCACATCTGCGCTGCGAAACGCCTCAGAGTCGAAATCCTGCAAGTTATCTATATCTATGGTGCAAACTATCTCATGTCCGCGGCTCAGGGCTATCTGTTCTATCATCTTTCCCATTTTGCCATACCCTATCAACGCTATTTTCATACTGTCTCAGTTATATTTAGTTCATTTATTGTGCAAAGATAATGTTTTTATTACATTTGCACCCAAAATAAAACGCGAAAAAGAAAAGGAACCTTGTGCATTAGACTCGCTGTAAGTTTATTTGGTTGCAAGACTACCTCCATATTATTCTTTTTTGACAGAAATAAAGACCATTAAAAGTCATGGAAGCGTTGCTACATTACGTCTGGAGGCATAAGATCTATCCTTTAGAGCCTCTGCAAACGACAAAACAACAACGGATAGAAGTCATTGATGCAGGACTACCTAATCGTCATGCGGGTCCTGATTTTTTCAATGCAAAACTTAAAATTAATGATGTGCTTTGGGTAGGAAATGTGGAGATTCATACCCATGCCAGTGAATGGTATACTCATGGACATGATCATGACCCGCTCTATGATAATGTTATCCTCCATGTGGTAGAAGAAGAAGATACCGAGGTCTTTCGCTCAAATGGAGAACTACTCCCTACGCTGATTCTACATCCTCCAAAGGAAATAGTCCAAGGCTATGAAGAATTGCGTAAAGCCGAATTCTATCCTCCCTGTTATGAGATAATTCCATCACTCTCACGCCTCACAATTCATTCCTGGTTAAGTGCCTTGCAAGTGGAGCGTTTTCAGCAAAAGGCCGAGGGTATCCTCGCGCGTCTCCAGCGTTTGGAAGGCGATTGGGAAGCTTGTCTTTTCACGACACTTGCTCGCAACTTTGGTTTCAGCCTCAATGGCGATGCCTTTGAACTATGGGCAGGGCGATTGAATTTCAAGGCTTTGGCAAAGCATCGCGACCAGTTGTTCCAAATAGAGGCTATCTTTTTCGGACAAGCGGGTTTGCTGGAAGATACTCTCGTAAATGCTGATGATTACTATTTGAAATTACAGGCAGAATACCACTATCTCCATCAGAAATTCAGTCTTTCAGCACCAATGGATGCCGCTGCATGGCGTATGTTACGACTTCGTCCAAGCAACTTTCCGCATGTCCGCATTGCTCAGTTGGCTTATCTCTATCATCATTCTGAGGCTCTCTTCTCAAGCATGATGGAAGCGCGTGATGTGGTCACTGCCCTAAATCTGTTGCAAACAAAAGCCGATGGCTATTGGCGCACACACTATGTTTTTAACACCCCTTCTATCGCTTGTGAAAAAAGAATAGGAGCAGGTTCTCTGAATCTTATTCTCATTAACACGGTGATTCCTATGCTTTATGCCTATGGGATGCATCGTGGGAGTGAAGAACTTTGTGAGCGTGCCACTAGCTTTCTGGAAAGCCTGAAGGCGGAGAATAATCACATCATCCGAATGTGGGAGCAATGTGGTCTTTCCGTCACAAGTGCTTCCGATAGTCAGGCACTTATCCAGTTGAAGAAGCAATATTGCGACCGTCGCGATTGTCTTCGTTGTAAGTTTGGTTATGAGTATTTGAAGGGGAGAGGAGAAGGGCAATAACAATGGCTTAAAATATTACCTCCCTCGTGAGGGAGTAAAAATTTCCTCGTGAGGAAGGCTGATTTTCCTCATGAGGGAATAGTAAGTCTATTGTATATATATTATGACGTGTTTTTTCTCTATGGATCTATCAACTTAAACTCATATCCTTCGCTTTTGAGAAAGCGGATAGAGGCGGGAAGGGCATACTGCAGATTGCCGTTGTTCCAGGACTTCAGGGAGTCATGGAAGGTGATGATGGAGCCGCGACGGGTGTATTTCATCACATTGGCCAGGACCTGTGGGCCACGGAGCTTCTTGCTGTAGTCGCGGGTGATGACATCCCACATCACGATCTTGTAGTAGTGGCGCAGCACGATGTACTGCTCCCAGCGCATCCAGCCATGGGGCGGACGGAACAGGCGGGAGTGGAGTACCTCATTGGCGAGGTCGGCGTCCTTCAGGTAGCGGGCACTGGTGTGGCGTCCGCCACTGATGTGGTGGTAGGTATGGTTGCCTATGCGGTGGCCGTCTTCCACCACCATTTGGTAGATTTCGGGGTGCTTGCACACGTTGTCGCCCACCATGAAGAAGGTGGCCTTGATGCCTTCGCTCTTGAGCAGGCTGAGTACCCAAGGGGTGACCAGGGGAATGGGGCCGTCATCAAAGGTAAGATAGACGGCTTTCTCCTGGGGATTAATGCGCCACAGTGCCTGGGGGTAGAGGCTGCGGAACAGGTTGGGTACTTGCTCTATGAACATGGGCAGGCTATTCTACACGGTTGGCGTATATCTCGTAAAGCTCGCCCAGCTGGGCGTCATAGTTGGCTGCCAGGCTGGAGTTATAGGTCTCAAGGGACTTCACGATGCGGTCGAGCAGGGCGAAGTGGTACTCGCAGTTGTCTTGGGAGATGGCGAGCTGGTAGTCGTTGAGGCTCAGGTACCAGGTGATGTACTCAATCTCCTTGTTGGCCAACGCATTAGCGATACGGTCGCCTTCTTGCTGCTCACCCAACTGATACCAGGCATCGGCCATGTCGAGGGCTCCGTTCTGGTAGTCGTAAGGCACGTTGTAGGTAGGGATGTGCTCATCGGCATAGCGTAGCACTTCCTTGGCTTTGGCGTCTTTTCCTTCTTTTACCAACTGGTTGATGAGCAGGGTAAAGATGCGGCGGAGGGACATACACATACGACTGGCATTTTCGTCGATGTAGAGGCCCGGGGTTTCCAAGCCACCGAACTTGAACTTGTGCATGAGGTTGTCGTACATACGCTCACTGTCTATCTTCACACCGGTCTCCTTACTGCTGAACGGAGTGAAGCGGTAGGCGAGGCCTTCCTGTATGAAGTGGTCTTCCATGCCCAGCATATTGTCGCTGCCTACACTGATGGCGATGTAAATGGGGCGTTCCCAGTTGGCCTGAAGCAGCATCTCCAGCATCATGAGCTCTGAACGTAAGAGCATGCGCTTGCCCTTGAGGGAGATGGTCATGTGGTCGGGGATGCTGTCGGTAGGGATGAGCATGCCACTGCGACGCACGGCTTCCTTGTCGATCTTCATCACGATGCTGTCGGTAGGGATGACGTGCAGGTCTTCATGCTTGCCACGTACCCAATATTTGAAGATGTTCTCCAGCTCGTAGGGGTCTTCGCCATACTCGGCGATGACGTTCTGCAACAGTTGTGGATTGCCTTCGGCTGCCTGCTTGCGGGCGTCGGCATAGAGGTTGTCTATGCTCTGCTTATAGGCGGGCACCACTTCCACATAGTCGTTAGTGCCTTCCACGTATTCACTGCGCTCCCACGAGATGGGGAGGGATGGGGAGTTATAGGCTGGACGGCGCATCTGGTCGATGTACCAGTCGGTCTGCAGGTAACTGAGGTTGCAGATGCGGGCATCGAGGCGGAAGCCTTCGACATCCTGATTGTACCAGAGGGGGAAGGTGTCGTTGTCACCATTGGTATAGATGATGGGATAGCCTTCTTCTGGCAGTGTCATGAGGTAGTTCTGTCCGAAGTCGCGCGTCATGTAGCGACCGCTACGGTCGTGGTCGTCCCAGTTCTGACTGGCCATCTGTATGGGTACCAACAGGCAGAGGGCGGAGATGACAGAGGCAGTGACGATAGGCTTGGTCTTGGCATACTTCAGGAGTGTTTCTACGATGCCTGCCACACCCATGCCTATCCAGATGGCGTAGGCATAGAAGGAACCGGCATAGGCATAGTCGCGCTCACGGGGCTGACCAGGGGTCTGGTTGAGATAGACCACGATGGCGATGCCCGTCATGAAGATCAAGAAGAAGACTACCCAGAACTGCTGGATGCCTTTCTGTCCGCGGTAGGCTTGCCAGAACAGGCCCAGGATGCCCAACAGGAGGGGCAGGCAGTAATAGACATTGTGGCCCTTGTTTTCCTTCAGCTCCGTAGGCAACAGTTCCTGATTACCTACCAACAGGTTGTCGATGAAGTTGAAGCCAGTGATCCAGTTGCCGTTCTCGATGTCGCCACTGCCCTGAAGGTCGTTCTGACGACCAGCGAAGTTCCACATGAAATAGCGCCAGTACATCCAATTGAGTTGGTAAGAGAAGAAGAACTTGATGTTCTCCCACTGGGTAGGGATCTTCACCATGATAATCTGGCCGCACTGGTCGTATGGCACTTCATGGCCTTCAATGTCCAACCAGGCTTCGTACATGGCAGGATGTCCCATGTCACTGTCCCACATACGCGGGAAGAAGATATTCTGGGCATACTCGTAGTTGGTACGCTTTAAGATCTGCATGTAGGCATCAGGCTCATTAGGCGAGGTTTTCTCCTTGCGCACCCACTTGTATTCCTGCGACTTTATCTTTGGTTCGCAATAGCCGTCTTTCTCATCGAGGGCTACCTTGGAGTTGTAGGTCTTGCCGTAGAACAATGGGTAGGTGCCGTATTGCTCACGTCCTAAGTATTCACCCAGTGTAAAGATATCCTCTGGGGAGTTCTGATCCATTGGCGTATTGGCGGTGGAGCGGATTACGATGAGGGCATAGCTACTATAACCCAGCACAATCATCATCACGGAGAGCAGGACGGTGTTCAGGGTGCGGGCACTGACGCGCCACTTCTCAGGCATTTTCTGTTGGAGGGCAGGACGAAGCAGGAACCAAAGCACTGCCAAGATGATAACGCCGATGAGCACGGCACTGGTACCATGACCATAGAATGGTATGCCCAACAGGGCGATGGTGAGCAGGAACGAGAGGTTCATCAGGGTGGCGTTGCGCTCCTTGTAACTCTCATAGAGGCCCCAAACCAGCACGGCAGCCAGCACGAGGATATAGACGATGACACCTGTGTTGAAGCTCATGCCCAAGGTATTGACGAAGAAGAGCTCAAACCAACCACCTACCTTGGCAATGCCAGGTACGATACCATAGAGCACGGCTGCCACCAAGATGGCTGAGGCTACCAGAGCGAGGATGGATCCCCAAGCGGTGGCGTCGGGTGTCTTCTTGTAGTAATAGACCAGGACGATGGCGGGGAGGCAGAGCAGGTTCAACAGGTGTACACCAATACTCAGGCCTGTGAGGTAGGCGATAAGAATCAGCCAACGCTCACTGCCCGGTTGGTTGGCCATGTCTTCCCACTTCAATATCAACCAGAATACCACGGCGGTGAACAGGGAGGAGAAGGCATAGACTTCACCTTCTACCGCACTGAACCAGAAAGTATCACTGAAACAATAGGCAAAGGCACCCACCAATCCGCTTCCGATAATGGTCACGATCTTAGGCGTACTGATATGGTTCTCGCCTTCTCTGGTAACCAACTTACGCACGAGGTGGGTAATGGTCCAGAAGAGGAACATG
>JAGCFP010000007.1 GCA_017650045.1 Bacteroidaceae bacterium
CTCCTGTGGTTCCCATATCAGCGTCCCGATCAGTTCGTCAGGTAGGTATTGCTGCTGAACGAAGTGTCCAGGAAAGTCGTGTGCATACTTATAGTCCTTACCATATCCCAGTTCTTCCATAAGTCCGGTTGGAGAATTACGCAGATGCAAAGGCACAGGTAGGTTGCCCGTTTTCTTTACAATACTTAATGCACTGTCTATTCCTAAATATGCGGAATTGCTTTTAGGACTAGTAGCTAAATAGACCGTAGTCTCAGCCAAAGGGATGCGCCCTTCTGGCCAGCCTATCTTCATGATGACATCAAAACAGGCGTTGGCAAGCAATAATGCATTAGGATTGGCCAATCCAATATCTTCAGCTGCAGAGATGACCAGACGACGAGCAATAAAAGCAGGATCCTCGCCACCTTCTACCATACGAGCAAGCCAATAAAGAGCTCCATCAGGATCACTGCCTCGAATAGACTTAATAAAAGCGGAAATGATGTCATAGTGCATCTCTCCATCTTTATCATATGCAAGGGGATTCTGCTGTAATCTGTTGGTGACAATATCATCGGTAATCTGAACCACCTCTCTTTCCTTGACTGCCTGAACTATCAGTTCTACGATATTAAGTAACTTGCGTGCATCTCCGCCACTAAAACGAAGAAGGGCAGAAGTTTCCTTGACTTCAATCTGATACTTCTTAAGCTCAACATCTTGTGTGATGGCTCGATGAAGTAGTTCCAGCAAGTCGTCTTTACCCAGAGATTGCAACACATAAACCTGACATCTGGAAAGCAAAGGACGGATAACCTCAAAAGAAGGATTTTCTGTAGTGGCACCGATGAGTGTAATGACTCCTTGCTCAACAGCACCCAACAATGAATCTTGCTGTGACTTGCTGAAACGGTGTATTTCATCTATGAAAAGAATAGGGTTCTGTAAAGAGAATAAACGGTTGTTTTTCGCACGTTCTATGACTTCACGCACCTCTTTTACTCCACTAGTCACCGCACTCAGGGTATAGAATGGAGTTTCTAACTTATGTGCGATAATCTTTGCTAAAGTGGTTTTTCCTACTCCTGGAGGTCCCCATAGTATGAAGGAAGAGATATGTCCGGAGTCTATCATCTGGCGTAACACAGCCCCAGGACCTACCAGATGCTTCTGTCCGATATAGTCATCAAGAGTTTTGGGCCGTAGTCTTTCTGCCAGTGGTTGCATAATTCTTCCTAAAAATTAGAATACCATCATTACCATAAATCGGATACCGTCTTTCTTCACTCCTGGAATATCGGTATAGGTAAGGCGGCGGACATATTCCACATGTAGGAGTTTAAAGATATTATAGATTCCCACACTTGCTTCGATATAAGGCGTTTCTCCCATGATGTAGCTGGTAGTTACTCCATCGCGCATAGGAAAGAGGAAAAGGTCGCTTCCACCCTTGTAAGGGTTGTTCTTATCAGTCAATTTTCCATAAAGGGCATTGACTTTGAACATTTCACGCCATTTCAGTTTCTTCAACAATGGGATACGATTGAACAACTTACCGTTAAGGTCATAAACCAAATGCAGGGAAGCGTAGCGATCGTTCAGGAACTCCATGTTATTAATCAAGGAGAAGGTCTGCGTATTGTATTGGTTGATATACGACAGGTTGGCTTGTGGCAAGTTTAGCAGTGGGAAAGGAACCTTATTCCACTGAGCGCCTCCACGTAAGGTAATATCTAATTTTCCCCAAGAGCCAAACCACCAACGTTTGCGAATGCTGGCTTCTGTGAGGTTAAAATCGTAATCACTACCCAGTACTCCCTTAAAGCCACTGGTATGGGAAACGGAGAATACTGGAGCATCCAATGAAACAGGAACGCGTCGCTGCTTGGTATTGACGTAGGTCTCTCCTGGCGCATAACGCAGGGTAACACCTACCTCAGCTGTGGTCATGTCTTTCACAAGGGTATTCTGCTCACTCCATTCTCCAGGGGTAGGACCGTCATTCAGATAATAAGCCAGAGCACCCGTGGGTTCATCATTACGATGACGAGCCATGGCTTTAACAGAGAAACCGGAGTGGGTCTCTAATTCATAATTAAGTGATGCTTCGCGGATATAAGACATCTGGTCAACTTTAGTCCATTTCATACCAACGAACACATTATCTTTATCCGTATCCAGGAACTTATCCATGGGTGACATCACGTCGTATTGATACTTAAAGGCTAAGTAATGCTTAGGGAATTCCCACAACACATATTCACGTTTATTGAACGAATAAGCCGCCTGCCCTTGATAGAACCACCGCTTGTCCTTAAAGCCATACGCTCCATAGCCGCTGAAACTCCAATGAGGATCAAAGTTACCTGTCGTAAGACCACTCAGACGCAAGCGCATGCCATTGACGTAATTGCTGGTGATGATGGTATTTATAGGACCTAAGTCGAATTTGCTCGGATGTTTTCGCCCACCAGTTTCTACGAAATTTTCTATCAATGCCTTGGCTCCGAAAATCACATACTTGAAACCAGGTAATTGCTCCAAGCGGTTCATGAAAATATCCATGCTGCTCTCCGTCTTGGTGAGTGGCACTTGGCGCACCTCTGCCCAGTATTCATCCGACTTGTTCATCATGTTGGCTTCTTTGATGATTTCTCCACCTCCCAATCGGAAAAGACGAGGCTCTATGGGTTCAAAGCTATATTTATTGTATTTGGTAGTACGTTCTACTTCAAACTCTCCAACGCCCGACATCAGAGCCAGTTCCACCGTCATGTCATCATCTGTCAGTATCCAAGAACTATCTGGCAACTGCTCATAGTTCTGCACAATGTCCAAATGCTCCACAAAGTTCACACCCGTCTTCTTAGGCAGATTCATGGTTGCTCGTTTCACTGCATAGGTAGAATCCTTGGCCACATAAAGATGGCCTGTGAATCCAAAGTCTTGAGGATTCTGGGGTACGAAGGAAAGATGAATACACTCAGTGCCATCCACTTGGATGGTGTCCTCCAGATAATACTGATAGAAAGTGATGGCCCCACGTCCGATAGGACTTACAAACTGACGTTGCAACAGGCGGATGTCATCATCGTAAATGTTGATGTCGGAGAATACGTCAGTAAGAATAGTACCCATCATGTCACCTGTACTGAAGAACTCGTCCACACCCGAGGAGTTCATACCCTCAATAATGGTCTTCTTGCTTTTTGGCGACTTTCGATAGATGGTACGTGAGCCTGTCTCTTTCACAGAAATAGGGAGTATCTGTTTGCCAGTCTTAGGCGATTCTTCCACCTGATCCTTGAAGAAAGCAAAGCGCTTGTAGATGCCTTTTTCCAACTTTTCATTGGTGACATCGTTGATA
>JAGCFP010000074.1 GCA_017650045.1 Bacteroidaceae bacterium
AACATCTGTGCTTCTTGTGTAGGAATATAGTCGGTGAACATACCAGGAGCTAACCAAATGAGTAGGGCGAGGCCAGCCGTCAGTGCCAGAGAGATACACAATGCTTTGACTTGTTCTTTCAATACTTGGGGCTCATCAATGATTTTCTTCAGTGCCATGACGCCCAGTAGAGGGATGGTAAACTCAGCAATCACCAAGATGGAAGACACTGTGCGGAAGCTGCTGTACATTGGGACGTAGTCGATGAAGAAGTCGGTCACAGGCATAAAGTTCTTTCCCCAAGAGAGCACGATGGAGAAGATGGTCGCTGTCACCAAAGCCCATTTCATGGGACCTTTCACGATGAAGCATCCCAAAAAGAAGAGGAAGAGTACGAAGGCTCCCACATAGACAGGACCAGCCGTCATGGGTTGGTCGCCAAAATACTGCGTCAGACTGCCATAGAGACTGCTGTATTGCGGATTGGCCTTTGCCATAGCAGTGCTGCTTTGGCTAAGAGGTACAGAGGCACCGCCTTTCATGTTGGGCACCAGTAGCGTGAGAGTTTCGCCAATGCCATAGCTCCACTGTGTGATGTAGTCGCGATCCAGTCCGCTACTGGTCTGCTTGGCAGCATCGCCCGTTTGCACCAGTTCGCTTTTTCCACGCATGGTCTCCTTGCTGTACTTATACGTATGGTACAGGTTCGACAGATTGGTCGAGATACCAATGAGCCCTGCTATCACCAGCACGCCCGTAGCTTTCAGGAACTGTGGCATCTTGCCCTCTTTGTAAGCCAGCACCAGATAGGCGATGGCCATGAAGAGCATCACGAAGAGGAAATAGTAGGTCATCTGCACATGATTCGACATGATTTGCAGTGCTACAAACAGTGCAAAGACCAGTCCACCTTGCAGCAGTTTGCCCCTGTATGCCAGCACCATGCCTGCTATCGTAGGTGGAATGTAGGCCAGTGTGATGAATTTCCAGATGTGCCCAGCTGCTATGATGATGAAGAAATAGCTGGAGAATGCCCAGATGATACCTCCCAAGCCCGAGAGCCACACAGAGAGTCCGAAGGCACGCAGCAAGATGTAGAAACCCAGCATCAGAATGAATGTCAGCTTCACATAGTCGGGCAAGAAGAGTTGATACACCTTCTCTGTCCACTTCAGCGGTTGTCCCGATTCATACGACGGAGAGATCTGGTAAGTGGGCATACCTCCGAAGAGCGCGTTGGTCCATCTCGTCGTCTTTCCTGTCTCTTCCTTATAGACCTTGGCTTCCTGACCAGCACCTGTGCCAGCCGAGGTGTCGTGCTGAAACAAGATGCGCCCCTCTATATCTGCAGGGAAGAAATAGGCAAATGAAATCAGCACAAATGCCACGATAGCCACAATGTCTGGGAGTATATTTTTAAGTCTCATAGTCGGATGTATTAAATTTGGCAGCGAAGATAGCAGATTTTACGCGAATTATTGTATTTTTGCCGTTAAAAAGATAGAAACAAGATGAAGATAGGTGTGATAGTAGCAATGGACAAGGAGTTGAAGCAGCTCCGCGCCCTTTTGGAAGAAGGTGTTTCCGAAACTGTAGGTGCCTTGGAATTTATCTGCGGACGTGTTGGTCGCAATGAGGTCGTTCTGCAGAAGTGTGGCATTGGTAAAGTGAATTCTGCCATTGGCGCAGTGGAGATGATTCACCACTATAAGCCTGATATCATCATCTCTACAGGATGTGCAGGCGGTGCTTCCACTGAGATGGAAGTGGGCGATGTGATAATAGGCACAGAGATGGTATATCATGATGCCTATTGTGGTGAGCAGCAGGCTTTCGGACAAGTGATGGGCATGCCCGCACGCTACAAGGCCAATCCGCAATTGGTCAGCATGGCCGAGCAGGTGGAGCATGGCGCTGGGGTGCACGAAGGACTCATCGTTGGAGGCGACTGGTTCGTGAACAGTCGTGAGAAGATGCAGCAGATACTCGACCGTTTCCCAGAGGCAGTGGCTGTAGATATGGAGAGCACCAGCATCGCGCAGACCTGCTATATCTATCAGGTGCCGTTTATCTCCTTCCGCGTCATCAGTGATGTGCCTCTTAAGGACCATCAGGCTTCGCAGTACTATGACTTCTGGGACCGCATGGCCGATGGCTCTTTCCATGTCACCAAGAGTTTCCTCGAAAAACTTTAGAGGCTAAGCGTCAGCAAAGATCTTCCCGTCATCGAGGGCAACCTGCAGTTTTGTATATTCGCTGTGGAAATCGTTCTGCAAGCGATTAAGATAACGTGCACTTTCCCATTTACACATGGGGAGGTCGTGGAGCAAATAGTTGCCACAGGCCTCAGGACGTGTGGCAGGCACTTCTGTCTGTGTCAGAATCCATTGAAGGCACTCGATGGTCAGGCGTCGCATATCTTCCACGCTGTATTCTCCAGTCATGACAATATACATCCCTGTGAGGCACCCCATAGGGCCCACATAAACCACATCCTCCTTTACCTCACTGTTGCGAAACCATGTGGCCATCAGGTGTTCCATGCTGTGTAGGGCAGCAGGGGCAACGGCAGGTTCCTTATTAGGCTCCGTGATGCGCAGGTCGAAAGTGGTGAAGCCCTTATCCACACGCGAGATGTAGATGCCCGGCTTCAAATGGGTATGATCGATGGTAAAACTCTGTATAACTTCCATATAAATAATCTAACGATTTTCTTGGTGCTAAGATACAGACTTTTTTTCAGAAATTTATCGTTTGCTGTGAAAAGTTACAGGGCTTAAAGCATAAGTTAGGTTACGGCTAACTGCCTCTTTGCCGTAACCTAACTTATATGTTACAAGTTTTCCCTGTAGTTTTCCCTGTGTTTCCTTAAAAACCTCCATTTTTCCCAATAATCGCAGATTAGAAGAGGGAATAATTTGGAAGAAGGCTCTTTTTTTACTAAATTCGTGTTGCTTTTAAGAGATGTCTACCTTCACCTTTCATCTTTGTGATGTAAGTTGCTGGTAATAAGAGTATTGGAATGGTGAAAGTAAAAGGCTTCACCTTCACCTTACCTTCACCATCCTTCACTTTTCAGACATTTCTTATAGTTAACCTAATAACCTATTTTTTTATTGTATGAGTAAAGAATTATCTAAAAATCAGGGAGTTATCTATCAGATAGAGAGCTTCCTCGATGAGAACTACGAGTTCCGTCGGAATGTGCTCAGTGGTAAAACTGAGGTAAGAAAACTAAGTGTAAATGCGGATGAATGGAGAATCCTGACCACAGAAGCCCTTAACTCCATCATTCGAAAAGCCAAGAAAGAGGGACTGGATGAAAAGTCACCTCGAACAGACATTGAAGAATATATAGGGTCTGATGACATAAAAACCTTTGACCCTATCAAAGACTATTTAGAAAACCTGCCTTCTTGGGATGGGCGGAACCATGTTGCAGATTTATTCAACAGAATACCAGGACTGACTTCTGAACAACTTCATTGGTGTAGTACTTGGTTGCGTTCAGCAGTGGCGCATTGGTTGGGTATGGATATGCTGCATGGAAATGAGTGTGTGCCTGTATTGATAGGCACACAAGGTTGTGGAAAAACCACCTTTGCTGTCAGATTGCTTCCTGAACATCTTAGGGAATACTTCCTTGATCATATCAACTTCGGGAATAAGTTCGATAGTGATATGGCGCTGACACACAACCTCTTGGTGAATATCGATGAGTTTGCCAATATGAAGGAAAGCCAACAAGCCAAGCTGAAACAAATACTCTCAAGAGTAAAGGTCAATGGTCGCCCAATATTCGGAAAGAGTCAGGAAGATCGTCGTCGCTACGCCTCTTTCCTTGCCACTACCAACGATGAGCATCCGCTCTGTGATGTCACAGGAAGTCGTCGTTATCTCTGTCTCCAGATCCCCAAGGGATTGTATATTGACAATGAGAGTCCAATAGATTATCAGCAACTCTATGCACAGCTACTCTATGAACTCCGAGAGCAACAAACGCCTTATTGGTTTACTAATGAAGAAGTGAAGCGCATACAACAAGTGAACGCACCCTTCTTCAAACAGGTGGACTTGGAGCGCATGATTGAGAGCAGTTTCAAGGTGCCAAGTAGTGAAGAGCAGGGGCATTGGATGCTTTGTAAGGATGTGATAGAAAGCCTTCAGCAGCAGTATCCTATGCTGGAAGGGGGTATGTATACTAAAGTAAGAGTAGGTAAGATACTGAAGTTCATGGGCTTTGACTCTCAGCACAGCAAGCATGGGCAGAAGTACCTCTTAGTTCCTCGAAAGGCAGCCTAAAGGGTGAAGGTGGGTGAAGGTAAGGTGAAGGTGAGGCCTTTTACCTTCACCCACTTAACTTTTTAAAATTCAGCAGATTGTAGTAAAAAGGTGAAGGGTGAAGCTGTAATTAAGAAAATTTGTTCCTGTGTGCAAGAAAATTTGTTCCTGTGCGTAAGAAAAAATGTTCCTACGCGTAAGAAATATTATTTCCTCACGAGGGAATAATTTTTCCTTAACTAGAAAAATATTTTTTCCTAACTAGAGAAAAATAATGCTCTAACTGTGGGCATAAATGCTCACCACTATGGGCACGAATATTCACTTAGTGATAATGTGTAGAACCTCTATTTTACCTGCACGCTGAAGTCCTTGGTGATGCTTAGACCATTCCACTGGTCATCTACAGCGATGATTTCACCCTGGACGTTGGAGTTAATCCCCATTTTCTTGTAGAGTGCACTGTTGAGCCTCCACTCCAGATTCATAGGGTTCTGCTGCTTGATAATCTGCTCGTTCTGTGCTGTAAATGGAATCCACTCGCCATTAATCAATACCTCAGCACCAGGGATGTTGAAGACGATGCCTTTGTAGTAGCCTTTGGTCAGCTTAACGGTTTCTCCTGAAGCTATACTTGATGGTACATCTACAGTCATACAGTATTTCTTGATAAAGTTTGCTGGGCTGTATTTCTGTAAGGCTTGCTTTTTTCCGTTAAAGGAAATATAGTCAGGATCTGTAGTGCAACTCTCTATCATTTCTAATAACTGGTTTGCATCCTTTACATCAGGGCATAAGCCGAATATCAACTCTGCCACACTTGCAATAGTTGGAGTTACAAAAGATCCAAAGTATGATCAACCTTTAGGTAAGTCTAAACCTCGTCGTTGTCATTTGTCTTCGATGGGTAGTATAGGACGACCTGACACTAGAATATCTTCATTAAAACCAAATGGGAATAAACTTCCTTCAGCATTGTCCATGTTGGCATTTCATTGTATGTTGGTTCATACAACTACTCTCATATTACTATTTGGGTGATCATTTTTGTCTGAATTTGCCATAGAAGAAAGGACATATCTTCACTCTCATATTACTTCATCATACATACCGTTGTATAGTATTTTAATTTTTTTTCAATCTATAGTTTTTGTATCACCTCATACCATAAATACTATTACATTTGGCAAGTCACAGAGATCTACAATACTTTGATCAAAAACATTTTGTTTATATTCACTTTGACTATAAGCTGAAGGTGTAGCTGATCAGGAGAATAAAAATAGTTCGTTGGGATGAGCTTTAGCATATTCTGATAAGTTTCTAGCCCATTTACCATCTGGTAATTCGCTAAGATTTTTTATGTTGGTATGCTCTCATTTCGTTTTGGTTAGAAATTTAAATGCCTTATTTCCATGATCTCCTATATATGGGTCTTCTCAAACTGGTCAAATCCATCAGTGTTCTTGGTAATCATTATCCATCTCTTGTATCAAACCATAGTTTAATCTAGATTGTAATTTGCTTATCTGCTCTGGTGTGTATTTACCTGTACCATACTTTGTTATCATGTTTCTCATGACATAGGCTTCCACAGTTCTCAGATCTTTTACATATTCATATATATTCGGGTCTCATGATTGAATCTGTGATATTTCTGGGAATACATTTACAGGTTTAATATTGGTAATAGATAAGGCTTTATACTCTAATGATTTAATAGACAGGTTACCTGATTTAACTTCAGCAGTATTTCCAGCCTTCCCTTTGACAGTAAAGATAACAGTGCAGGTTCAGGCATAATCTGGTGTATAGAGATAAGGTTCTGTAATTTCATAACGCTGTCCGTCTTTCTCCACCTCCACCTTTACCAGTTCAATGCCCTCAGCAAAGCTGATACCGTTTAACAGGTCTGCCTCTGTATCTACCTGCAGGTTCAGGCTGTTCAGTGCTTCCATTCCAAAGATGGAAACATTGGTAAGGGTTACGTCAATGCTGGCTGATTTCTCTTCTGCGTCAGTCACTGTCAAGGTGAGCGTGCCAGCCTCTGCCAGCATATCGCCAGCTTTCACTTCCTTGCCATCGAGTGTAAGCTTCACCTCGCACTGCTCCGTACGATCGTCAGTCCATGAGGCCACTACCTCACCACCAATCATCAGCTTGTTGTCCGCAATGCTTACCTCTGCTCCTGCAAATACGTTGAGTTCGGAAAGCTCCAGCTTGATCTCAGGGGCCCCGTTGGTGATCTTCAGCTTCACTGTGATGCTCTTGCTCTCTCCAGAGCCATCCGTCACAGTCAGTGTCAAACTGCCCTCGTCAGTCAGTGAGGTACCAGCCTTCACCTCTTTACCATCAAGTGTCAGCTTCACCTCGCAAGTGGTGGTTTCCTTGTCACTCCACGAAGCCACCAACTGGCTGCCTATGTAGAGCTGGTTGCCACTGATGCGCAGCTCATGGCCTCACGTGACATCTATCTCAGTGAGCTTCGTTTCAATGGTAGGAGGAGTGTTCTTTGCAGGTGTAGGGGGAGTCACAGGCTCCACGTAATCGGAAGGAGAGTCGCCTCAGCAGGAAGTCAGCACGGCCACTGCCGTTCAGACACAAAGCAAACCTGGCAACGGTTGGAAAACCATGCTGCCTATGGCCATTGAGGCTGCCATCAGGGCGTTCCTTCCCATCCAGTGCAAACCTTTCGCTATGTCTTTCTTTCCATGCTTCGAAGCCATCTGCTCCGTCTGTGTCTTTCAGTCCATAGTAAGAAGAAAAGTTATAAGCACTCAGGCACACGTCCTAAACGACCTCGAGGGATAAGGTGAAGGACCATCCTATGGAGCGGTGTTCTTTACGTGCAGCTATCTTCCGGACGGCAGCCGTGCCCACTTGCCTTCATATCCCTATGAAGCTTAATAGGGCATACTTTCCATTCCCCGTCCTTGCACCACCAACTCCGGGTCCAGCCTCTGCTTCCGACTGGGCTGTGAACGCGGATTAACGCTACCCCCAGACGTGACCCCTTCAGTTCGTCTTGTGAGCCTAAAGCTCTGTTAATGATACTACAAAGAAAAACATTCTTGACCGCTTTTCCAAATTACAAGCACTTTTTTTGCATAAATGCATTAAATTGTTTTACTTTGAACACTCAAAAAGCGAGTGTAGTGTAATGGCAGCACGCAAGACTTCAGATCTTGATTCGGCGTACCTCCAGTGCGCAGGCGCGGGTTCGATTCCCGTCACTCGCTCTGAACGCGGGCATAGTGTAATGGCAGCACACAGGTTTTCGGGGCCTGATTGCCGGTTTCCAACCCGGTAGAGGAGGTTCGATTCCCCCTGCCCGTGCTAAATATGACTGAAGAGAAGCATATACAGCAGCCCCATCCGAGGGACAACTACAAGCCTTGGGAAGATCCGCTATACAGCGACCTCCGCAAGATTATCACTCGTGCCAAGTTGCGTGAGGTTCTGACACATTATTCTTATTATAATAAAGAAGGAAAAGGTAATGGCCGCTATGTATTTGCTGGCATGTTTGCTTTTCGTGGGTTGGTGGCTCAGGTGCTTTTTGACTATGTGCCTGGTGAAGGTACTCAGTTGCAGCACTTGTTAGGAAACCTCTTCAAGAATGAACTACTGGCACAGACATTTGACAATTTGAAACTGAAGCAGTTTGTCAGAGCTGGAGAGAAATTCGATGTGGATACCCACAAGCATATCTTCGTCTATGCCCTCTATGGTTATGTAACCACTTTGGAGGAAGATCTACGCAAATGGTTTATCTCCAAGTTTGTACTTGGCGGAGAGAATGCACGCTTCCTGAGGCATAAGAAAAGGAATCGCGACCTGCTGGCGCAAGCGGATGACATTGTGCGCCAGACAGACGGCAGGAGGTTGTCACTACAGATGGAACAGACGGAAGAGGGGCTTTACAGGGCAAAGGCAGTGCTCTCAGACGGCACGATACTCTGTGATGCTGTGAGTAAAAGCTGGCGCTATGCCCGCACGAAAGCAACCAAAACTGCACTCAACATTCTGGCTATTCCTTCACGCAAGTACTTGCTCTCTAATCCTGAATACCATGCCCGTGTATTGGAACGTGTGGAAGCAGAAAGGGCTAAACGCAAAGCAGAGATAGAAGATAGGGATGCGAAAAAGGCAGAACTACGCGAGAAGCGCAAAGAAGCATGGAAAAACAAGATACACGAAAAAGACATTAAGCGACGCTTAGCTCAAGCTGCAGCCAAGAAGCGTAAGGCTGAGAATGCTGCCCGTGCTGCTGCCAAGGCTGCTAAGGAAGCGCGACCTATGAGCGCCAACAAACGCAGATATTTAGAGGACAAGCAAAAATAAAAAAAAGGGAGTGAGCCAATAGACTCACTCCCTCATGTTATACGGAGTATCTTTTTATTATCTATCTACACCTGTGAAGTAAGGAGCAGCACCGCTGTTCTCCTTGGTCACATAGATATCCATCTTGGCACCATTAGCCTCACCAATGAACTTATAGTCAGTGCCCTTAGAGGTGGTACGACTGCCTACGCTTACAGCCTTTGTGCCATTCATCATAGGGTAGGTGGAGATGGCAGCGTTGAAGATCTCAGTCTCCTCAGCTGTTGGAGCCTGCTGTGCAGAATAGTCGGCCCAAGGCTCGTTCTGACCTTCGATGAGGCCAAGTGAAATCAGCATGCGGTCAACGGCTGCAGGCATCTTGTCCATCAGAGAGCTACGCATACCAATAGAGGCAGGAATCTGAACGCTGGGAACGTCTTTCTTCAATTCATCCACACTCTGCTTCACACCACTGCTTCCGCTGGTGCAGAAAGGAACCACCTTCTTGCCATTGAGAGCACCCGACTTAAGCAGGGTCTTTACAGGCAGTGCATAGACACCTCCCCAGATAGGATAGCCTAAGAAGATGATATCATAGTTGTCGAGATTAGCCTTCAGTGGCTTCAGCTCTGGAAGGATGCCTGCAGAAGTCTCTTCGTTTCTGCGCTGGCCAATGGCGTCAAACTCAGTAGGATAAGGATTTACCAACTCGATGGCTTCAATGTCGGCACCAGTCTTCTGCTGGATGTACTCAGCCATCTGCTTAGTGGTGTTGGTCACTGAATAGTAGAGCACCAACGCCTTCTTGGTAGGTTCCTCAGCTTGTTGTTGTGTGTTCTGCTTGGATGTGCAGGATATAGCTAAAAGTCCTGCAAACATGAGTAAAAATAACTTCTTCATTTTGCTTTAATTTTTATAATTAATGACTATATTTAGTTGTTTTCGAGTTACAAAGTTAGGCATTATTTCTGGAAATGATACAAAAAGGGGAAAAACCTTGTGGCTTTCCCCTTTCTTATAAGTTCGCTTCGCAGTATTATCTGCGCAGACCCAGCGCCTTGACGATGGCACGGTAGCGATTGATGTCACGCTCCTGCAGATAGCGAAGCAGTGAACGGCGCTTACCTACCAACTTCGTCAATGAACGAGATGTAGTATAATCTTTCTTATTGAGCTTCAAGTGCTCAGTAAGGTGAGCAATACGGTATGAAAACAAAGCTATCTGAGCCTCTGGTGAGCCAGTATCAGTGTTAGACTTTCCGTACTTGCTGAAGATTTCTTGCTTTTTAGCAGCGTCTAAATACATAATGTTTATTAATAAAATGTGTAACTAATTTTGTAATGCGGGTGCAAAGATAGGCATAATCTTTTACATAACAACCATTAAGTGCATTTTTTTTTGTAACTTTGCACCCGATTTCAAGGTATAAGTTATGCAGAATATAAGAAATATTGCCATTATTGCCCATGTGGACCATGGCAAGACCACGCTTGTAGATAAGATGCTCTTGGCAGGTAACCTGTTTCGTGAAAACCAGAGCACAGGTGAATTGATGCTCGACAACAATGAGTTGGAGCGAGAGCGTGGTATCACGATTCTTTCCAAAAATGTTTCCATCAATTATAAAGGAACGAAGATCAACATCATAGATACTCCGGGACACAGCGACTTTGGTGGCGAGGTAGAGCGTGTGCTCAACATGGCCGATGGCTGTTTGCTGTTGGTGGATGCCTTCGAGGGTCCCATGCCTCAGACGCGCTTCGTGCTACAGAAAGCATTGCAAATAGGCCTGAAACCTATCGTAGTTATCAATAAGGTGGACAAACCGAACTGTCGCCCTGATGAAGTGAATGAGATGGTGTTCGACCTGATGTTTAATCTGGATGCTACGGAGGAACAGTTGGATTATCCATTGATCTTCGGCTCAGCCAAGAACGGATGGATGAGTACTGACTGGCAGAAACCTACAGATAATATCACTCCACTATTAGATTGCATCATCGACAATATCCCTGCGCCCAAGCAGCAGGAAGGTACCTTGCAGATGTTGATCACTTCACTGGATTACAGCAACTATACTGGTCGTATTGCTGTGGGACGTGTTCACAGAGGAACCATCTTTGAAGGCATGAACATCACCTTGGCACGTCGTAATGGCGACATGATAAAGACCAAGATCAAAGAACTGCATACCTTTGAGGGTATGGGACATAAGCGCACCTCAGAAGTTTCTTCGGGTGATATCTGTGCCATTATCGGCCTGGATGTTTTCGAGATAGGCGATACCATCTGCGACTTTGAGAATCCTGAACCATTACCTCCTATCACCATTGATGAGCCTACCATGAGCATGCTCTTCACCATCAACGATTCTCCTTTCTATGGTCAAGAGGGTAAGTATGTGACTTCACGTCATATACAAGATCGCTTGGATAGGGAACTTGACAAGAATTTGGCTCTGCGTGTAACGAAGGGTGAGACTGAGGGAAAGTGGAATGTGTCTGGTCGTGGAGTATTACACTTATCTGTACTGATTGAGACCATGCGTCGTGAGGGCTATGAGTTGCAGGTAGGACAGCCACAGGTGATTTTCAAGGAAATAGACGGTGTGCGCTGCGAGCCTATCGAAGAGCTGACAGTGAATGTGCCAGAGGAATACAGCAGTAAGATCATCGACATGGTGACACGTCGTAAAGGCGACCTCCTAAAGATGGAGAGCGCAGGTGATCGTGTGAATCTGGAGTTTAATATTCCTTCCCGTGGTATCATTGGTCTGCGTACCAATGTGCTGACAGCCTCTGCTGGCGAAGCCATCATGGCACATCGCTTCAAGGAGTATGCCCCATATAAGGGAGAGATTGCCCGTCGTACAGCTGGTTCCATGATTGCGATGGAAACAGGTACTGCTTTTGCCTATGCACTGGATAAGCTGCAGGATCGTGGCCGTTTCTTCATCAATCCACAGGATGAGGTCTATGCTGGTCAGGTGGTAGGTGAGCATGTGCATGAGAAGGACTTGGTCATCAATGTCACAAAAGCCAAGAAACTGACCAACATGCGTGCCAGTGGCTCTGAAGAGAAGGTACGCCTGTCGCCTCCTTTGCAGTTCTCACTGGAAGAGGCACTGGAGTACATCAAGGCTGATGAGTATGTGGAAGTGACTCCGAAGTCGATGCGCATGCGCAAGATTATCCTTGACGAACTGGAGCGTAAGCGTGCTAACAGAAATAATGAGGAATAAAAAAGAAATCCCCGCCAACTGACGGGGATTTTTGCTTATTCAACGAATCTTGCTTTGGAAGCATCACGGTCTTTCACTGCAGGACTCTCTGCAGGATGTCCCACGAGGATGATGTTCAGCAATTCATAGTTCTCGCTGAAGCCCAACTTCTTGAGGTATTCCATTACCTCTGGTGAAGAAGTCATGGAGCGTACAGGACCAGCCTGATATACAGCACCCAGACCCATGGCATGTGCAGCCAGCAGGATATTCTCACTGAGCAAGCCAGTATCTACACCAGAATAAGGTGCACCAACCTCTTGAGCAATGAAGAATACGGCAGGAGCATTGGCAAAGATGTTCTTGTCGCCCATGCGCTGAGCCAACTGAGCACCTGCTTCGCTCTTCTTTGCTAAGTCGGAGATCTCGTTGAGTGTCTGCTGATTGTCCACCACACGCACTTCCCAGTCTTGACGGTTGTTAGCACTTGGAGCCTGAATACCCACCTTCATCAGCGTCTGCAGGTCGGCACGGCTCACAGGTTCGTTGGTAAAATTACGCACGCTCACACGTGTCATGATGTTTTCAATCACAATGTCTGCTTTGTTCACAGGGGCAGGCTCTACATTTACAGTTGGCTGTACGCAACTTCCCAGCATCAGCAAGCCAGCTCCCATAAGCATGTTTTTAAATGTTCTCATAATCATTTGCTTTAAATGGTTTGTAAAATCGGGTGCTAAATTACAATATATATAAATAAGGTGTACGTTAAATAAACAAAAAAAGAGCGGGATTCCAAAGAATCCCACTCCCTATCTGTATTGAAGAAGTCTCAGAATTAGAGCTGAGGACCAGCAGCAACCAGAGCCTTACCAGCCTCGTTGGTGGTGTACTTCTCAAAGTTCTTGATGAAACGGGCAGCCAGATCCTTTGCCTTTGCTTCCCACTCGCAGTCGCAAGCGTAAGTGTCGCGAGGATCGAGGATACGACGATCAACACCCTCCAGAGTTACAGGTACTTCGAAGTTGAAGTATGGCAGGTGCTTGGTCTCCACCTTATTGATGTCACCGCTCAGGATAGCGTCGATGATGCCACGGGTATCCTTAATAGAGATACGCTTGCCAGTGCCGTTCCAACCAGTGTTCACCAGGTAAGCCTTGGCACCGCTCTTCTCCATCTTCTTTACCAGCTCCTCACCGTACTTGGTTGGGTGCAACTCCAGGAATGCCTGGCCGAAGCAAGCTGAGAAAGTAGGAGTAGGCTCAGTGATACCACGCTCTGTACCAGCCAACTTAGCAGTAAAGCCACTCAGGAAGTAGTACTTAGTCTGCTCTGGAGTCAGGATAGATACTGGAGGCAGCACACCAAATGCATCAGCACTCAGGAAGATCACCTGCTTAGCAGCTGGACCAGCGCTCTTGCCGTTCACCTTCTTCACGATGTTGGTGATGTGCTCGATAGGATAAGAAACGCGAGTGTTCTCAGTCACGCTCTTGTCGTTGAAGTCGATCACGCCGTTAGCGTCAACGGTAACGTTCTCCAGCAGAGCGTCGCGCTTGATAGCGTTGTAGATATCAGGTTCAGAGTCCTTGTCAAGCTTGATAACCTTAGCGTAGCAACCACCCTCGAAGTTGAATACACCGTCATCGTCCCATCCGTGCTCGTCGTCACCAATCAGCAAACGCTTAGGATCGGTTGACAGCGTGGTCTTACCAGTACCAGACAGACCGAAGAAAATAGCAGTGTTCTCACCGTTCATATCAGTGTTGGCAGAGCAGTGCATAGAAGCGATGCCCTTCAGAGGCAGGTAGTAGTTCATCATAGAGAACATACCCTTCTTCATCTCACCACCGTACCAAGTATTCAAGATTACCTGCTCGCGGCTCTTTACGTTGAATGCAGAGCAAGTCTCAGAGCGCATGCCCAGAGCCTCGAAATTCTCTACCTTAGCCTTAGAAGCGTTGTAGATAACGAAGTCAGGCTCAAAGTTATCCAGTTCCTCAGCAGTAGGCTGGATGAACATGTTCTTTACAAAGTGTGCCTGCCATGCTACTTCTACGATGAAGCGAACAGCCATACGAGTATCTACGTTAGTGCCGCAGAATGCGTCAACTACATACAGGTCCTTGTTGCAGAGCTCCTTAACAGCCATATCCTTCACAGCTGCCCAAGTTGATTCACTCATTGGGTGGTTGTCGTTCTTGTAACCTTCAGTTGTCCACCATACAGTGTCCTTAGAAACATCATCCATTACGATGTATTTGTCCTTAGGAGAACGGCCGGTAAAGATACCAGTCATTACGTTTACTGCACCCAGCTCAGTCAGCTGACCCTTATCAAAACCTTCCAGACCTGGCTTCATTTCAGCCTCGAACAATGCTTCGTAAGAAGGATTGTGACCAATCACGGTTGAACCAGTGATACCGTACTTTGTTAAATCCAAATTTGCCATTTTCTTTAATATTAAAGTATGTAATTATTAATGTTAAATCTACCTATCTTTTAAATCGAGTACAAAAATAGTATTTTCTTGTCAGATAAACATTGTTTTGGCAAATATTTCTGCATAGAAAAAACTTTTTTATAACTTACTAACAATTAGTGCAATCTCTATATTGCAAATTGTGCAGGTTTTTTCTATTTTTGCACCCACGGAATAGTTTAATATGCAATGAAAGGAAACCATGTTGATATGTCCATGCAGTTAGATAGTATGATATCCAGAGCAATGGAAAATGGTGGTGTACTACGTACAGATACCATTTCGGTGAATTTTCATTCAGATGCACCACAACTCGTTTCTTCGCCTTTTCCTTATCTATTAGGCATATTGGCACTTGGCTTGGTGATTACCATAGTACTGGTGATGATATATCGACGTAAAGCCAAAAACTTGGAAAGACAAATTGAAATAATTAAGTTATCATTAGAGCAAAATAAAGAAGATTTCCGAAAAGAGAAGCAGAGACTGTTCAAAAACAATATATCGGATACTGCCATTTATCAGCGACTGCGCCAGATGGCTCTTGAAAATGCCGATAAGATAGTGACCTCTGAATTGCTCACAGCGGAGGAGTGGCAGGAACTTGGCAAAACGGTGGATAACCTGGATGAGAATTTTACGCAGCGCCTGCATGGTGATTTTCCAACCCTGAAGCCCAAAGATATCCACTATTGTTACCTGTTCAAACTCGGCCTCCCTGCCACAATGATTGCTACGCTGATGGGACGCACCCCAAACATGATACACAAACGTCGCACCATGATAAGTCAGAGCATGGGCATTGACAAAGCTAAGACTACGCTGGAAAAATTCCTTCTTTCCTATTGACTACACGAAATTACACTGTCTTTAAAGGTGAATGCTATGTTCATCATGCCTTTTCAAAATAGGGATTACACTAAAACTACACCTGTTTTACACCCTGAGGTTGTCTGATTACCTCTAACTTTGCAAGCGGAGAACAGATTCCATATTCAACGTTAAATGTAAATAGGTATGAAGAAAACAGCATTTTATTTGGCACTTTCATTCATCATGATGAGTGTGTGTGCATGTAGCAATGAAGAAGCTGGGACAATGGTTCCGGCCGAAGAAGAGTTGCAGTTGGTGGCCCCCAGTGGGGTTCAGTTTGCATCTACACGGGCACAGCTGCAAGAAGAGGCTTCAACGGTAGCATTCGAGAAGTTTGGAACTACTGAGTGTACCGTTCTAAGTATCGAGTATGCTCCTTTGGACGAAGGGTATTTGGCATTGGTCTATTTCGAGCTTGAAGATGGAACCTTGTCCAGCTATGCTCGAACGAACAGCCTTGAAGTGATGCAAGCTACAAAAGTGGATGAACTACAGATTAAAGGAGCAAAAATGATACCCCAGCAACCTGCCGAAGACGGGTCTGTGACTTTTATGATGGAATCCACTACGCGCGTCGAACCTGTGACGATAGGAAATATAAAGTATTATTGCGAAGGAAGTTGTAATAATCCATGTCAAGTTCTCTTTACAGTTGTTGACAATAAAGCTATAGTAAGCTGTGATGGTTGTGACGATTGCAGACTCAAAGCTGAGATAGAGTTATAATTTCTTTTAGGAGTCTGTTCTCTTTTTTAATTTTCCAGACGCATAATTGCAGATAAAAAATAAAAAAGAATGAGGCTCGAGAGAGCCTCATTTCTTTTAGAAATTCTTACGAACGACCTTCCAGTCTGGATACTTATATTTCAGATAGTCGTCATCAAGGAAGAAGGCGGCTTCGCCAACATCATCCTTAAATTGCCAGTTGAGCCACTTTAAAACAGCCACAGCATAGCTGCCACCGTTTTTCTCATAGTAGGTGCCACTATGACCATCCAGCGTATTCATCATCACCACTGGCACGTTTTCTATACGGTCAAAATCTTTTTGTGCATTTGGAAACGCAACATCAGCAGGCCCACCTATCAGGTAGAACATGGGTTGGTGCAGACTGTTCAGTGCTTCTTTGGTAGTACCTTGCATCTCCATGTCAGCGATCCCAGTGTTCAGCATCACACAGGTCTTGATACGAGGGTCATGAGATACGCCCAACACTTGCGCTCCTCCACACGACTGTCCCATAGCAGCCACATGGTCGAGGTCCAGGCAATGGTAATAGTCAGACTTAGGATCAGCATTTTGGTCGGTCAGCCAATCAAGTGCCTCTAACAACATCCTTGGATAAGTCTCCTGTACAGGGGTAGTCTGTTGATTATTGCCAGCCTTAGCACGTGCCTCAGCCTGTTCCTTCATCATTTTCTCTATCTGAGCACGCATCTGCTCTTGATAAGCCTTTACTTCCTCTGGAGATTTAGGCTCAATAACCTCACCATTGGCCAGCACTACTTTCGCCTTAGTCTCAGGATATGAATAGGTAAGCACATCCTTCCACTTGGCTACTACGTCATCTTCGTCATAAGGACCAATGGCAATGGCCACATAACCATAAGAGCAGAGCTCACTCAGCAGAAAGCGCATTTCCACATTATTGTTGGCGCATCCTCCATTGGCATAGACGATGACAGGTAGCATACCTGTCTTTGCAACCACGCTCTTCAGGTTTTGTGGGCGGTAGGTTGTGAACTTAGGACATGATAAATCTTCCACCACTTCAGCCTTATAAGGGCCGGTACCACCATTCTCTACCACTTGCTTTCGTGCAGTCTGGGCATTTGCCATGCCAATAGCTGCAGCGAGCAAGCACACTGCCATTAAAAATCTTTTCATAGTCATCGTATTAGAATTAAAAAAGGATTACTTCACTTCCCAAATATCATTCGTTTCCAGCAACTCGGCAAAGTTGTGGTACTTCTTCTTGGCGCTGACCTCTTCTAACTGTGCGTGAACGGCTTCATCATAAGTAGGAGCCTCAACGTCACGGATGACACCGAATGCTACAGGGAAATCGGGACCATCCATCATGGCGAGCTTCAGATGCAGGGTGTTGTCCTGACAGTGGGCATCGTGGACCAGAATATCATCCAATGTCACACCATTCTCACCGATCTTCACAACCTTAATGCCAAAGCCTTCCTGCATCAAGCCATATTCGTTGTTCTCACCGAACACCATAGGCTTGCCATGCTGCAGATAGATGGCATTCTTGGCACGGTCTTCCTTCTTAGCCAGATAGTCGTAAACGCCATTATTGAAGATCATGCAGTTCTGCAGAATCTCGCACACGGCAGCACCCTTATGCTGAGCAGCAGCCTTCAGAATCTCCACGGTGCCAGCTGCATCGGCTGCTGCTGCGCGGGCAAAGAAGCGACCGCGAGCGCCAAAGCAAAGCTCTGCTGGACGGAATGGATCTTCCACAGTGCCATAAGGAGACGATTTGCTCACGAAACCACGTGGAGAGGTTGGAGAATACTGACCCTTTGTCAAACCATAGATGCGGTTGTTCAGAAGAATCATGTTCAAGTCGATGTTACGACGCACGGCATGGATGAAATGGTTACCACCAATAGCCAAGCCATCGCCATCACCAGAAACTTGCCAAACGGTAAGCTTAGGGTTAGTTACCTTTGTACCTGTTGCTATGGCAGCTGCACGACCATGAATAGTCTGCATGGCATAAGTATTCATATAATAAGGTAGACGGCTGGAGCAGCCGATACCAGAGATTACTGCAATGTCCCAAGGAGAAACTCCAAGTTCAGCCATCGCTTTATGCAGAGAGGCGAGGAAAAAATGGTCGCCACATCCAGGACACCAACGGGGTTGTCCTTTCTTATAGTCTTTTGCTGTAAATTCGCTCATGATATTTCTGTTTTTGGAGTTTACTTATTTAGGATTTCATTGAATGCCTCTACCAATTCGCTAATCACGAAAGGCTGGCCTTTCACCTCATTATACTGATAAGGCACGAAGTTGTCCACCTTCATACGCAGGTAGGCAGCAAACTGTCCGAGGTTTTGCTCTGCTACTACCACCTTCTTATAGCGCTTCAGCACTTCAGCGGTATTCTTTGGTAATGGATTGATATAGCTAAACTGTGCCAAAGCCACTTTTTTGCCTTCCTTAATGAGTTCATCCATTGCAGAGTGCAAATGTCCATAAGTGCTTCCGAAACCAACGATCAGCAGATCGGCATCCTCTTTGCAACCTTCTACCTCCACATCAGGTACAGGAATCTTGGCCACTTTAGAGGCACGCAGATGCACCATCTTATTGTGATTTTCTGGATCTGTGGAGATAGCACCCGTGTTGCCGTCTTTCTCCAAACCGCCGAGGATGTGGGTATAACCTTCTTGTCCAGGAAGAGCCCAATAACGCACATCTTCATCGTTGCGCTTATAAGGCGTATAGTTGTTCTTCATCTCCTCTGTGGCATACGGTGGATTGATGGCAGGATAATCGGCAAGATTTGGAAGTTTCCAAGCAGAAGAACCATTGGCGATAAAGCCGTCAGTAAGGAGGATGACAGGGGTCATGTGCTCCAATGCCATCTTGGAAGCCTGATAAGCTGCATCGAAGCAGTTGGTTGGTGAAGTCGCTGCAATGACAGGCATCGGACTTTCACCATTGCGTCCAAAGAGCGCTTGGAGTAAGTCGGTTTGCTCTGATTTGGTAGGAAGACCTGTAGAAGGACCACCACGCTGAACATCAAGGATAACCACAGGAAGCTCAGTTGTCACTGCTAAGTTCATGGCTTCAGATTTCAGACAAACACCAGGACCAGAAGTAGAGGTTACTGCCAAAGCTCCAGCGAAAGCAGCGCCCACAGCAGATGCCGCACCAGAAATCTCATCCTCACACTGTACGGTAATTACTCCTAAAGACTTATGTTTTGCCAGTTCATGGAGAACGTCAGTGGCAGGGGTAATAGGATAAGAACCCAGGAACAGACGCTTGCCTGCTTTCTCGGCAGCAGCGATGAAACCGTAGGCCGTAGCCTTATTACCTGTAATGTCCATGTAACGTCCAGGCTCTTTAGACTTACTCTCTATACGGTAAGTATGATCTACAGATGAATGAGTGTTGGCACCATAGTCGTACCCAGCTCTAACCACCTTCACGTTAGCTTCTGCAATCTCTGGTTTCTTGGCAAACTTCTCGCGCAGGAAGTTTTCCACCAGATTAAGGTCGCGATTGAAGAGCCAGCATACCAAACCTAATGCAAACATATTGCGACACTTCAGTGCGCTCTTGTTGTCCATGCCCGTATCTTTCAACGCTTCTTTCACGATGGTAGTGATAGGAGCAGCGATTACATCCTGCTTGATGCCCATCTCTTCGATAGGATCATCAGTAGCAAATTGAGCTCTCTGTAGGTCGGCCTTTTGGAAAGCATCTGTATCAATAATAATGCAAGCCGTAGATTTGGCAAACTTATATTGCGTCTTCAGTGCAGCAGCATTCATAGCTACCAACACATCGCATTTATCGCCAGGAGTATAGACTTTGCCTGCACCGATATGTACCTGAAAACCAGATACGCCCGTCAGTGAACCTTGCGGAGCACGAATATCGGCAGGGAAGTCGGGAAAAGTACTGATGCCGTTTCCAACTGTTGCTGAAACGGTAGAGAAGATGTTGCCTGCGAGCTGCATTCCATCGCCCGAGTCACCAGAGAAGCGAACTACCACTTGCTCCAGTTCTTTAACCTCAATATCGTTAGTCATCTTTTCGTTTATAGATTTGTAAGTTTGTTATTTTCTTTAAAACGAGTGCAAAGGTCGGAAAGTTAATTGTATTCTCAAAACTTTTTGGTCGTTTTCCTACGATTTTGAAGTCATAATGCATAAACATGCAGTTTACTAAACCTTTTTCTGAAGTTTTTTTGTTTTTGCCCTTTGATTGCACTATCTTTGCTGCCGATTTAAGACATCGGGGTCCTGTAGTTCAATGGATAGAATAGAAGTTTCCTAAACTTTAGATTCGAGTTCGATTCTCGGCGGGACTACTACTTTTCTGCATTTTATCAGTATCTTCTTCCCGTCGTTTAGTGTGGTTGCAAAAAGGTATGTGGAGCCTCCTTCATTTAGTTTCAGTTTTTTGCGCAAAGATGCCACGTCTTGTGGAAAGTTTCGCACCGTCAGGTTTCCTTTGTCGATGCCTTGTAAAAGATGGGCAAGTTCTTTTTTATTAAAAGAGGAATAATCTTCGATATGAAAAATACGTCCCGGAAAAACGGAATGTAAAGTATCAGAAGTGTATAGATGGCTATTCGGATGCAATTTCGCTAAATGAAAGCGTGATGCGATGCTCTTAAATGCCCCTGCTTTCAAAATGGAAGCATTAGGCTCGTAGAGGTATGTCTGTAAGGCAGTGGCATAGTTGCATGATTTTTCTTCCTCTTCATGGTGGAAGCTGAATGATTGTTGAGGTTCGCCTTTACTGGAGAGATTGATGGCTGTCAGTACATGCTCATAGTGCTGAGCATTTTTGCTCATTACTAAGAGAATCTCTTTACACTCATTATCCACACTCACTACGTGTACTTGCTCGACAATATCCCCAAGGGCACTTATCGCTTTTTTGATATCGAGCATCGGAGAAAGCTTAGCCATCACTTTGTCGGCTTTTTCCAGCAAAAGATCTTTTAGCTCCAGAATATTAGGTTCACAATCTTCCAAGGCAACTACTTTCCCTCCGCTAAAATTTCTACGAGCAGGGTCGATAAATAACCAATCCAGGTGTGATGCTTGGAGCAGAAAATCCTTCGCATCTGTATGGCAGATATCGATATTTATAAGTTTGCTAACTAGGAAATTATTTTTTGCTAGTTGGCAAAGTAATTCTTGTCGCTCCACGTAGTATGCTTGTTTGAACAGTTTGCCGATAAAAGTACAATCGATGCCAAAGCCACCCGTAAGATCTGCAAAAGTATTATGTTGGGTCTTACTTTCCTTGACAATCTGTTGCTTATAGAGGGCCGTAAGTTCAGAAGAACACTGCTCTAAAGAGAGGTGTGGCGGATAGAGTATGTTCTCATTGTTCGCCCAAGAAGGCAACTTATCCTTCGCTTTTTGCCATCCTTCTATCTGTGTAAGTGCAAAGGGAAGGTCAATATCCTCTTGAGGCTTGACTTTCAAGGCAAGGGCACGTACATCGTCCGTCAGATGCTGCTTGATAAAAATCCGTGTTTGTTCGCTAATTATCAAATTCTAATCAATCACTTTATATCGTTGTCTTGCTTCATTACGGCTAACCAGATTAAAGTGCCACCATTCCGATGGCAAGGTCTTGAATCCCGCTTCTTTCATCACTTCACGAAGTAAACGACGGTTATCTAAGGCTTCTTGTGTCATCTTGCCTTGTCTTACCATCGTGGTTTCATTGCTGATGTTGGCTTCTTTTCCTAAATGGTCTATCTTAGTACCCATAGGAAGTGTGTCTCCTTCCAAGGTTGCCAACGTGATGTCCACCGCCACGCCATAATTGTGCATGCCTCCTCCATGTGCGGGATTTGAAACATAATTCTGTTTGGAAGTACCTTTCACGGCATTCCACATCACTTGTTGTACACGCATCGGACGAGCAGCATCGAATACGGCTAAAGTAAGGTCGGGTCTCCGTTCTTTCAACAGCTTCTGTGCTTTAAGTAAGCATTGCATGGCATCGGGATGCAGATAGGCTTCTTGTAGTTCTGTGTAAAGAACCTTTCCTGTAAAATTATCGGCACGGGCATACATCAGACTTACCATGATGGTGCTATCTTGCTCTGCGATATTCAGGTATCCAAGTGAATCCAACTGCTTTGCAATGGTGCTTTTCTCAGGGGGCAAAGGCACTTGCGATACTATCTCCAATGCTTCAGAGATAGTATCGCTCGTTGCCTCTTGATGCTGTTGTGTCTGAGTACACATCGTCAGACAGGCAAAAGTTCCTATGATGAGTAGAGACTTCAATTATTTCTGCCAGACATGTACGATTTCTGCGATAAACTGCTGGTGGGCAGGACGACGTTCTCCATCGCGGTAGAAAGCCGACTTGATGCTGTCGTCCAATCTGCTTTCATCCCATTTGCCCGTATAAATCATGCGGCATTCAATCACGAGATTAGCTTGATCGAAGAATGGATTTCCCAATTCTGTCTTGCTCACTTGGAGACCCGCATCTTTGATTTTATCTGATCCGTCTCTGCCAGAGTGTTCTCCTAAATAGTGCACATTTTCCTTGTATTGCTCTGGGAAAACCGACAAAGTGAAGTACGGATTCTTCTCCAGCAATTCATAAGTGTAGCGACTCTCATTGACGAAGATGGAAACTATGGGTTTACCTCTGAAGGCACCCATCGTACCCATGGTCAGAAGCATGGCATTGGGCTTCTCATCATTATTTACGGCCAGTACGATCCAATCCTCAAATAGGTGAATGGAATTAATACTGATGTCCTTAGGTTCAATTTCTTTCCAACCTCCACTTGGAGTTACATTCTGCGCCAAAGCATTCATGCTCATTACAAGCATGAAGATTAAAATGATTTTAGTTTTCATATTGTTATAGTTGTTTAGAAATCTGTTATCTGTAGCTTATTTTAATCCGCGGTTCTCCAACAGACCGTCGATTTTAGGATCGCGTCCACGGAAATTGCGATACATGGTCATACCATCGTCAATACCACCAGGGGTGAAAATGGCATTACGGAAACGCTGTGCGATATTGCTGTCAAGAATGTTGCCTGCTTCCTTATAAGCCTGGAAGGCATCGCATTCATAGACTTCTGCCCATAGATAGCTATAGTATCCAGCCGCATAGCCACCACCCATGGTATGCTCAAAGTTGGTCACTCTATAGCGAGGGAATATCTGACGAGGAATGCCACGTTCGTTCAGTTTCTGCTGCTCGAATTCCATGACGTTGAAACCTGCAGGCACTTCTTTCAGTGTGTGCATGTCCATATCCACCAATGAAGCGGCAACCAATTCAACTGTTGCGAAGCCCTGACCGTACTTCTCGCTCTCTTGGATTTTCTTTACCAATTCCATTGGAATCACCTCGCCTGTCCGATAATGCTTGGCATAAACGTTCAGAATCTCTGGTTCCAATGCCCAATGTTCATTGATTTGTGAAGGCACCTCTACGAAATCACGCTCTACACCGCCCGTTCCACGATACTGAACATCGCGCATGAAAGAGTG
>JAGCFP010000075.1 GCA_017650045.1 Bacteroidaceae bacterium
AAAACAAATTTCTTAGTTTCATATTTCAATACTTTTTTAATTTTCAATCTCACTAAGTTCCAACCACCGCATAGATTTCTCATCCAACTCCTCATTCAATGCTGGCAAGCGTTTCGACTTTTCCGTCAGTTCCTCCGTACTAAGTTGCCCACTGCACAACGCTGTCTCCAGACTCTTCTTTTCCTCTTCCAATGCAGCGATATCCACCTCTAATTGCTCCATTTCACGACGTTCTTTAAATGATAAACGTCGTTTAGTATTCTCGCGTTGACGCCAAGAAACCAGAGGTTTCTCATCCCGTTGCTTTTCTTGTTCTCTATCGTGCCTCAGTTTCTCTTCTTTCCAAGCCCTGTACTGAGTATAGTTACCAGGGAAGTCACGAATATCACCCTCCCCATTAAAAACCAGTAAGTGATCCACTACCTTATCCATAAAATAGCGATCGTGACTAACCACAATCAAGCATCCACCAAAATTTTTCAGATACTCTTCCAGCACGTTCAGTGTAATGATATCCAAGTCGTTAGTTGGCTCATCCAAAATCAAGAAATTAGGATTGCGCATCAATACCGTACAAAGATACAATCTTCTTTTCTCTCCACCACTGAGTTTATACACATAATTATATTGTTGTTCAGGAGTGAAAAGGAAATACTGCAAGAACTGGGATACACCCAACTTCTGTCCGCCTCCTATATTAACAACTTCAGCAATGTCACGCACCACATCTATCACTTTCATCTGCTCATTGAAATGCAGTCCATCCTGAGAATAATAACCGAAACGCACCGTCTCACCAATATCAAGACTCCCCTTGTCGGGTTGTAACTGTCCTAACAGAATCTTTAGGAAAGTCGATTTGCCTGTTCCGTTATTTCCCACAATACCCATTTTCTCATAACGGGCAAAGATGTAGGAAAAATCATCCAGAATCTTCTTATCTCCGAACGATTTAAACAGATGATCAGCTTCAAATATCTTTTTGCCAATGTAGGCAGATTTTACTTCCAATCTTACATTCCGCTCATCGAAACGCTGTTTGGCAACCTTCTCAAGTTCATAAAACGCTTCTTCGCGGTAGCGAGCCTTGTGCCCTCGCGCCTGTGGCATCCGTCGCATCCACTCCAATTCAGTGCGATACAAGTTGTTCGCTCTTACCACCTCCACTTGCTTGGCATCCAGTCGTTCCTGCCGCTTCTCCAAATAGTAGCTATAGTTGCCCTGATAAGCATACACTCGTTGTGCATCTATTTCCAGGATATCTGTACAAATACGGTCAAGGAAATAGCGATCATGCGTTACCATCAGCAGACTCACCTTGTTCCTTTTCAGATAATCCTCCAACCATTCTATGACCGAGAGATCCAGATGGTTCGTAGGCTCATCCATCATCAGGAAATCAGGGGCTGAGAGCAAAGCACTCGCCAAAGCTACACATTTCTGCTTGCCACCCGACAGTTCACTGATAAGTTGCTGAAAATCCGTTATACCCAATTGTGTAAGTAGCTGTTTTGCCCGAAGTTCCTCTTCCTCACCACTGATCACTCTGCTACAAGCCTGCCATACCGTTTCTCCTTCATGGAACACTGGGATCTGTGGCAGATACCCCACCTTTACATCCTTTCTATAAGTGATTTTCCCGTCGTCAGCACTATCCAAACCTGCCAATAATCCCAGCAAGGTACTTTTCCCGCAGCCATTCCTACCAATGAGCCCCACATGCTGTCCTTCAGTCATTCCAAAGCTGACATGCTCAAACAACAGCAGGTCACCAAACGACTTGCTCAGATTCTCCACTTGCAGTATAGGGGTTGCCATCTTCTTCTATTAGAGTATCTCTTTATAAATCTCCACCAAGTCTACCTTCTCACCTGCTTTCACACGACTCCAGACCAACTTCATTGGGTCTATCAACGTCAGTTCGTCATCCACACTCACCATCACTGGAGCTTCCCGATTACCATCCACCAGTGTACGCCATTCCATGCCTTCCACCTCGTTGGCCAAAATTACGCACAAAGTGATGCCTAATGCTATCCAAGCATCCCGCTTCTTGGGGTTCAGTTTTCCACTCTCCACCAGTCGCTGCATGTTCTCCACATCCTCTTCCTCTGCTCGAAAGTCCTTTTTCAGCAGTTGCTTCACCTCCTCCTGCACCCAGTCAAACGCCTCGTCTATTTGCAAGATTTCAGAAAGTCTCACGGGTATCACTTCAGCAGGATACTTTACCCCTATGTGTCTTACGTGCAGTGATTCTATGATGTTTCGTGCCACATCTACCGGATCGCCAGCCTTAGTGGCAAACGATATCTCAAAGGCTACGTCCGCACTGCCCGTTACCCATTGATGGTTTTCATACACCCCATCTTCCTCGGTAAACTGTTCAACGCTATAGGCACAATCCATCTTTCCTATGCGCAGGATACGAGATTGTCTGTTCTCTCTCAACTCCAGATCTACACATTCCTTGCCATAATTATCATTCCCACGGAATGCTGAGATGCGGAAATTTCCAGTCCATTTATCAGGATTATAAAAGAGGAAAGACCCTTCGCCATCCTCAAACTCGCTCCAATCAGCAGGGTACACCATGTCGAACCATGCCCCTGGAGCTATGAATTTCTTTCCTTTCATTGTCAATAGTGAATAATTTGGCGTTAAAATTACGATAAATTACATTGATTTGCAACTTTATAACAGAATAATCTACCAAGTCTTCCTTCGCCATCGGTTTTTCTTCAGATTGTTTTTCAGCGTGCGAAGTGACGATAATTTCAAAATTAATCATATCTTTGTCGTATGGAAGATAAGTTTGAAAAGAAATCACCACTCTTCAGCATCCTCTTCGTTTGTTTGGGGAATATCTGTCGATCTCCTGCAGCTGAGGGAATTATGAAATATCAGTTGGAACTCAACGGACTGGCTGACAAAGTGTTTGTGGATTCGGCAGGCATTGGGAGTTGGCATGTGGGCGATCTCCCAGACGCTCGTATGCGAATACATGGAAGCCGACGGGGGTATGATTTTACCAGTCGTGCCCGACAGATACGAAGGACTGATTTTGACCGTTTCAACCTTATAATTGTCATGGATAGTGACAACTACGAGGATGTGTGCTCCCTGGCAAGAAATGAGGACGACAGGGCTAAAGTTCACATGATGACGGAGTACCTCAATCGCTACAAAGGTCGACACAGTGTGCCTGACCCTTATTATGGAGGTGATGCAGGCTTTGAGTTGGTACTCGACTTGCTGGAAGATGGCTGTGCAAATCTTGTGAGATTACTTCAAAAATCTCATATTGTTTGAATTCTCCATCTTTGAATCTTTGATTTTTATAATTTTTGAATTTTATAATTTTATAAGTTGTGGGCATAGGAAAATGGATTGGAGGCGCACTGGGATTCATCCAGTTTGGGCCATTGGGAGCACTGGCAGGGTTTGCGCTGGGCTCTCTATTCGATAATATGTTTGATCAAGGCAGTATATCTGCAGGAGATGGGCAGCCATACGGTGGTGGCACCTATGGCGGAGGTACCTACAGTCAGGAGACCTACCGCCATGACAGCAGAGGGCAGCGCAACAGCTTCCTCTTCTCCATGCTGGTGATGGCATCATACATCATCCGTGCAGACAATAAGATCATGCACAGCGAGATGGAGTATGTGCGCCAATTCCTGCGTGTGAACTTCGGAGAGCAAGCTGTGTCAGAGGGCGAAGAAATCCTCCTGAATCTTTTCGAACAACGCAAGAAGATGGATGCTTCTAATCCCCAAGCGTTCAAGAATACCATCACTCAATGCGGCCAGCAGATTGCTATGTATATGAACTACAGTGAGCGTCTGCAAATGCTTAATTTCCTGGTGCAGATAGCCAAGGCTGATGGCAGTGTGGTGACCGAAGAAATCAATGCGCTGAAGGAAGTAGCTGTGGCTATGGGACTCAACGTCAGTGACGTAGATTCTGCCCTCAGTTTGGGAGGCACCACGCTCGAGGAGGCCTACAAGGTACTGGAGATTTCTCCCGATGCCACTGATGAGGAAGTACGCAAAGCTTACCGCAAACTGGCCTTGGAGCATCATCCCGATAAAGTGGAGACACTGGGAGAGGATATCAAGAAGGCCGCAGAACAGAAGTTCAAGCAAATCAATGAAGCGAAGGAAATTGTTTATAAAGCTCGTGGAATGAAATAATTCAATAATACCCAAACACTAATTATGAAAAAAAGGAGAAAAACCTTATTACTAATAGGAGCTTGTTTCTGGGGAATGGCAACCCTGCACGCGCAGACAGCTTTTGACCCTATGCTGGATGCAAACGCAAGGATTATGGCACCTGCTGCACAAGAGTCTTGGGCCAGCACTTACCTCTGGTATCCCGGGCTACTCAGTGCTCACATGCAACGGGCACAGAAAGCGGCCAGCTATGAGCGTTGTGTGAACGTGAACTATCCTGGCAACTTCCTGAAAGACAGCAACGAAAGCTTTTTCCGCAAGACTGTGCGTCTATCCAAAGATACAGAAATCAGTTGGGCTGCTCCTGCAGTCCTCACCCTGTCAGTCGATGGCCAGACAGTAAACACTTCCCAGAACCGATACACCTTGAAAAAAGGAACACATACCCTACTCTTCCACATTGCTACCAATGGGCCGCTGCCTGCTATTCTATTAAAAGGTGAAGGCATAGAAGGCACTGCTGGTTGGCAGGTGAGCCTTGACGGACAGACTTGGAACGTACCAGAAACTGATCCACGCTTCTGTTACCCTGCCATACTCCCAGATAGTCCGCAGGAAATCACTGTTCAGTATTTCCCAACTGCGTACAACTTTTTCCGTAACTGCGAAAAAAAAGCGGAGGATACTCTAACATTAGGACGTGAGGGTAAACTCATCGTAGATTTCCACCATCTGGAGATAGGTTATGTGGTCTTCAAGGCTAAGGGGCAAGGCAAGCTTTATGTTACTGTTGGAGAATCACCAGAGGAAGTCATCGACGAGCAGACTGTACGCGAACTGCCTCAAGGTGCTCAGAGTGACGACGGACTGGGTGAAGCAAAGTCGTACCTCTACGAGCAGAAGAAGATAGACCCCATAGAGCTCACTTCCGAGGAGAAAGAGTATCGTATGCCACTGATGGCAGTGCGTTTCATAGAGCTGGAGAGTGAATGGGGCGCTACCATCTCAGACATACGCTTTGATGCGCAAGTGTGGCCAGTAGACTTCCTTATGCAGTTCAGCAGCGACAATGAGAATATCAACCAATTATGGAAGGCGAGTGTGGCCACACTTCACACTTCCATGCACAATTTCTACCTCGATGGCGTGAAGCGCGACTTCCTGCCTTGGTCTATGGATGCCATCGTAAGTTCATTGGGAGGGGATTACCTGTTTGGCGATCATCAAGTGGCTCGCAACGGACTCTCCATTGCCCTGATGCCACCCCACCCTTCGAAGGCTGACTGGGGCATTGTGGATTATCCGCTTCATGCGCTTATAGGCTTGAAGCACGACTACCTACGCTATGGTGATATCAACACCTCACTGATGTTCCGTGACCGCATCGAACAGCAACTAGCGCTCTATGAGAGCGTGCAGGATGAGCGTGGTTTTATTTCTTCTGAGCGCCCTCAGAGTGGATTCATCCCTGGCTGGAGCCGCGACATGGGCCCAGACTCTTACGGCACTCCTTGCTATCCGCAAATCATGCTCTATGAGAATTTCCGCATCGCTGCCTATTTCTATCGCTTGTGGAAAGAGCCTAAGCAAGCTGCCTATTACGACAAGAAGGCCGAGGCTCTAAGAGACAGTATCTATGAACATTTCTGGGACACCACACAGAAAGCTTTCATCAATGGCTATCGTGCTGATGGCAGTAAGGATGAACGCATCTCGCACCATGCCCAATACTGGGCCGTGAACACAGGCCTCTATCCAGAGCGCCTGCTGGATTATCTCTACGAGGCCGTCATCCCATCCATACCTTATTATAAAGAGAATGTGAGCTACGAGAAAGGCTATGAGATGCTGGCCTATATCAAGGCAGGACGTTTCGATGAGATGTTCAGTCTGCTTGATGAGGTATGGGGCGATTGGCTTCGTCAAGGTGGCACACGCTTCCCAGAGAACTTCATGCCTCAAGAGCCACTAAAGAAGCAACTCGAGTTCTATGGTCGTCCTTTCGGACTGAGTCTCTGCCATGGAGCCAATGGCGTACCAGGTGTGATGGCAGTGTTGCATGGCATCTATGGTTTCTCGCAGAATGACCAGAAGCCCAATGAATACACCCTGCAACCCACCCTCTGGCAAATGACGCATGCCGAAGGTCGCATCCCTTTGAAAGAAGGTTTCATTGAGGTCGATTTTCATAAGAATGGTACCTCCACAGTGACCATACCAGCTGGCTGCACAGTAAAAGTGGTGATGAATGGCAAGGTACAGATGCTGAAGAAAGCAGGGAAGTACTATTTAAATTGAAAAATTGAAAAATTAAATAATTGAAAAATATAAACTATACCCATATGAAACAGAAACTATTATCAGCTATCATGTTGCTGTCTGCAGTAACACTCAGCACAGTAGCCCAAGACATTCCTGCCTTGAAGAAAGTAGGCAGCAGCACCTGCCTGGTGGTAGATGGCAAGCCACTGGTAATGCGCAGTGGAGAGCTGCATAATTCCACAGCCTCTTCGTTGGAATACATGCGTGAGAATCGTGTGATGGAGCGCATGGCTGCCATGAACCTTAACTCCGTGATAGCCACCATATCCTGGGAGCAGTTTGAACCTGTAGAGGGGCAATATGATTACACCCTCATCGACGGACTGCTACAAGATGCCCGCAAGAACAACCTCAAGCTGATGCTTATTTGGTTTGGTACCTGGAAGAACCCCATGATGACCTACGCTCCTACATGGGTGAAGCACGACCCTAAGCGCTTCCCTCGTGCAGTGGATGAGCAGGGCAATGAGATGGAGATGCTCAGCCTTTTCAGCGACAATATCACTAAGGCTGATGCCAAGGCTTACGTGGCATTGCTGCAACACATTAAGGAAGTGGACCAGCAGCATACCGTGGTCATGATGCAGATAGAGAACGAACCTGGTATCCGAGGTACCAAGCGCGATTTCAGTGCGCTGGCTGAGAAAGCCTGGAATGCAGATGTACCTGCACCACTCATTGATTACCTAAAGAAAAACAAAGCGACACTAAAGCCAGACCTCAAACAAGCTTGGGAACGTAATGGCAGCAAGACTAAAGGCTCTTGGGAAGAAGTATTTGGCAAGAGTCTGACACAAGACGATGGCACTAACCCCATCCTCAACCTCACAGAGCATCTGTTCACAGCCTACAGCTTTGCCCAGCATCTGGAATACCTCGCAGCTGAGGGTAAGAAAGTCTATGCGCTGCCAACGTTTGTCAATGCCTCTGTCTTCGGAATCCAGTCGCGTGGCCGCAGCTTGGGTAATGGTTGCTCCATCGATGAGTTCTTCGATATCTATCGTGCTGGTGCCCCCAACCTCGACATCTTGACACCCAACAGCTACATGACGCAGCTCGACCAAATTTGTCAGGAGTACAGTTGGAAGGGAAACCCCATCTTGATACCTGAGAGTACAGTCTTTGGCGCACGTGCCCTATACGTGGTGGGAGAATGGGATGCCATTGCTTTCTCACCCTTCGGCATCGACAGTGCTGACACCAATCCTGACCCTACGGCCCAGAAGAATTGCGAACTGCTAGTAGAGAGCTATGCAGCCATCAAGAACATGGAAGAACTGATTCAAAGTAAGTTGGGCACAGATGAAATGCGTGGTTTCCTGATCTACAATGGCAAGGATACAGCCTCTGTGGTGATGGGCGACTATAAGATCAGCATCACGCCTCGACGTGGCTTCGACATTGGGGCTCTGATGGCTCCAGCAGCTGGAGCAGGCAATACGCTCAACGGTGCTCCTGCACGCCAGCAGCAACAACAACCAACCTATCAAGGTGGCGCCATCATCATCCAAACAGCTAAGGATGAGTTCTACCTCGTGGGCTATGGCTTCAATGCCGACTTTACCGTGTGTGATGGTATCAAGACGCGCTACACAGGCTATGATTCCATCTATGAGGGTCGCTTTGAGAATGGCAAGTTCATCCCTGGCCGACTGCTCAATGGTGATGAGCGCAACGTCTTCGTGGGTCAAGACCATGTGGGCGTGCTGAAAGTCAACGTGTACCACTACTAATCGCCAGAAACAAACTAAACAATTTATATTATGAGAAACATTATTCTGACACTGACAATGGTTTTGGTATGCAGCTGCAACCAGACGCTGCCTTATCAAAACCGTAGTTTGTCTCCTGAGGAACGTGCACTGGACTTACTTGGGAGACTGACATTGGAGGAGAAAGCATCTCTGATGCAGCACACGTCACCCGCCATCGAACGGTTGGGTATCAAGGAGTACAACTGGTGGAACGAGGCACTGCATGGCGTAGGACGTAACGGTACGGCTACCGTCTATCCGCAGACCATCGGCATGGCAGCGTCTTTCGACAGCGACCTGCTGAACCGCATCTTCACTGCCGTGAGCGACGAGGCTCGCGCCAAGAACCGTCAGGCTCGTGAAGAAGGCAGCTACAAGATCTATCAGGGATTGACTTTCTGGACTCCCAACATCAACATCTTCCGTGATCCTCGCTGGGGACGCGGACAAGAGACTTATGGTGAAGACCCCTACCTCACCTCACGAATGGGTGTGGCAGTTGTAAAGGGCATTCAGGGACCAGCCGATGCTGAGACGCTGAAGGCAGAAGCCTGCGCCAAGCACTTTGCCGTGCACAGTGGTCCAGAGTGGAACCGCCATCAGTTCAACGCTGAGGATATTGATCCACGCGACCTGTTTGAGACTTACCTGCCAGCCTTCAAGGACTTGGTTATCGAAGGCAACGTGCAGCAAGTGATGTGCGCCTATAACCGCTTTGAAGGAGACCCTTGCTGCGACAGCGACCGTCTGCTCACACAGATTCTGCGCAACGACTGGGGCTATAAAGGCATCATCGTGAGCGACTGCTGGGCCATAGATGATTTCTTCGTTAAGGGTCGTCACGAAACGCATCCTGATCGTGCATCCGCTGCTGCCTCTGCTATTCTGAGCGGTACAGACCTTGAATGTGGTCAGGCTTTCGCAGCCCTGCCTGATGCTGTACGTAGCGGACTCATTAAGGAGAGTGACATCGACGAGCACGTTCTACGCCTACTCACAGCACGTTTCCGTCTGGGTGAGATGGATCAGGATGTTCCTAATGAATGGGACGAGATTCCTTACAGTGTCATCAGCAGCGAAGAACACCGTGCACTGGCCCTGCAGATGGCACATGAGAGCATGGTGCTCCTGCAGAACAAGAACGACTTGCTGCCACTAAAGAGCGACATGAAGATTGCTGTAATAGGTGCCAATGCCAACGACAGTACCATGCAGTGGGGCAACTACAACGGCTTCCCCAAGCATACAGAGACTCTGGTATCTGCTTTGCAGAAGCGCATCCCTGCCCAAAACCTCATTGTGGTTGACGGAGGTAGTCTGGTACTCGACTACTATTATGCCAGCCTCTTCGACCAGTGTTCTACTGCCAACGGTAATGGACTCGATGCTACTTACTACGGAAACAAGGAGTATCAGGGCGATCCTATTGCCACTACGCGCTATACCACTCCGCTGGATTTGCATACCCAGGGTGCCACTGCCTTTGCACAGGGCGTACCACTCACTGATTTCTCTGCGAGCTATAAGACCACGCTGCACAACAAGCAAAGCGGCAAGGTAGGCTTCCAGATTAAGACGACAGGACACATCGACCTCATCATCAATGGTGATACCGTATTTTCACGTGATGCACGTCTTAGAGGAGATGAACCAGTGTATGAGATGAATGCCTTGGCAGGTAAGGACTATGACATCGAACTTCGTTACAACTTCCTGTCGAATTCAGCCGACTTGTCATTCGACATCGTACGTAAGAGCAACTATGATACCAACGCCCTGCTGGCACAAGTCAGAAGCGCTGATGTAGTGATTTATGCAGGTGGCATCTCTCCCCGTCTCGAGGGTGAGGAAATGCCTGTAAGCGTGGAAGGTTTCAAGGGTGGCGACCGTACCGACATCCAACTGCCTAAGGTGCAGCGTGAGTTCCTGAAGAAGCTGAAGCAAGCTGGTAAGCGCGTGGTGTTCGTGAACTACTCTGGCAGTGCAGTTGGACTGGTACCAGAGAAGCAGACTTGCGATGCTATCCTGCAAGCCTGGTATCCTGGTCAAGAAGGTGGTACCGCCATCGTGGATGTGCTGCTGGGCGATTACAATCCTTCTGGTCGTCTGCCTGTGACGTTCTATACTGATACACTGCAGATCCCCGATTTCCAGGAGTACTCTATGAAGGGACGCACCTACCGCTACATGGAAGCAAAGCCTGCTTTCGCATTCGGCTACGGACTGAGTTACACCACCTTCGAGTATGGTAAGGCCGAGGTAAAGAACGGCGCACTGGTAGTAGATGTGAAGAACACAGGCCGTCGTGATGGCGAGGAAGTAGTACAGCTCTACATCCAGCGTCCAGGCGATGCAGAAGGTCCGCTCAAGACCCTGCGTGGTTTCCAGCGCGTAAGCATTCCTGCAGGAGCCAGCATCACCGTAAGCATTCCGCTGACAGAAGAGACCTTCCAGTGGTGGGATGACAAGACGAACACGGTTCATCCGCTGAAGGGAGAATACAACTTATTTGTTGGCAACTCCTCTGACGATCCGAAGATGCAAGAACTCTCTTACACCTTCTAAGCTGACAAAGGATAGAAAAAAGAAGGGCTGCAAATCTGCAGCCCTTTTATTATCTCATACACTCTAAACTCTTAACTCTAAACCCTTAATGCCTCACAAACACCACATACGTCACGTCCCACTCCTTCTGGTTAGATAGTCGTCCCATGTTACGCTCCATATCCAGTGGATATTCCAGACAGAAAACAGTATCGTTCCAAAGCGTATAGAAAAAAGGCTCCCCCTTGTACATCGAACTACCCTCTTCACCATCCTCATAACCCATTTCCTTGAGACTCTGTGGCAGGTGTTTCTCTTTCTGCTGAAAAGCTTTTATCTCCTCCATCAACTCATTACCCAAGCCCTGCATGTAACGGTCGTGCGACCCCTTAAAGTAGTCGGCTATGCCAAACGCAGCATACACCAGCAGTCCCACCGCCACGATTCCAGTAAATACAACTCTCTTTTTTCTATCCATTTTCGTTTTTTTTCGACTGCGAAGATAATATTTTTCTTTCAGAATTAGAAAAATTTAAGAATTTGTTTGTATCTTTACCCCAAAGTATGCATTCCCGCTTTAAGCTAAAAAATAATTTAACCTTAAATATCATGAATAAGAGCGAAAAATTTCTCATTACGATTAATCGAGAGCTGGGTTCTGGCGGTGGAAGTGTAGGCCGTCGACTGGCAGAAAGACTGGATGTGAAGTATTTTGACAAAGTAATTCTCCAGTCCTTGAAAGAGAAGTTCCATCTCACCGCTGAAGAAATAGAAAAGCTGAAAGGCCAGAAAGAGGGTTGGTGGGCAGAGTTCACACGTAAGGTTGTACCATTCCAAGAGCCAGGTGTTCCTGAGGAACCAGAAATCATTACCACAGAGGATGTGTATCAGACAGAAGTAGAGATCCTCAAGGGAATTGCTTCACAAGAGTCATGTGTCATCACTGGTCGTAGCGCCTTCTTCGTATTGCGTGATCATCCCAACCACCTTAGCATTTTCATTCAGGCTCCTATGGAACAGCGCATCCAGCGTGTCATGAAAGAGCATGAAGTAAATCGTGCCCAGGCCATCAAGACCATCAAGCAAGTAGATGAGATGCGTGAGAATTATGTGAAACGCTTCGCCAATACTACCCGTTACGATACGCGCAACTATGACCTCGTAATCTCTATGGAGAATCTGAAGATCGACGATGCTGTCGATATCATTCTGGATTATGTATTCCGTCAGAACCTTTAGTTTATAGTTTCATTTTTCATACTCCCTCCTACTCATTTATGAGTTTCCCCTCTGCTGTTTATTGGTAGAGGGGTTTTTATTTGGTGACCAAAAAAAGATGGTGACCTCCTCAGAAGTCACCACCTTAATTTTATATGTAGAAGTCTCTTATTTGCCTTCCTCAGCAGCATGCAGCTTGCGAGCCTTCTTCTCAGCCTCCTCAGCCAGCACGTCTTCCACAGCAGCCTGAGCGGCAGCCAGACGGGCGATAGGCACGCGGAATGGAGAACAGCTCACGTAGTTCAGACCCACACGGTGGCAGAACTTCACAGAGCTAGGCTCACCACCATGCTCACCACAAATACCGCAGATCAGTTCAGGACGCGTCTCACGACCCTTCTTCACTGCCATATCGATAAGCTGACCAACACCCTCCTGATCGAGTACCTGGAATGGATCCACGTTCAGGATCTTCTTCTCCAGATAAACAGGCAAGAAGCTGGCGATGTCATCACGGCTGTAGCCGAAAGTCATCTGCGTCAAGTCGTTCGTACCAAAGCTGAAGTACTCAGCATGCTGAGCAATCTTGTCGGCAGTCAGGGCAGCACGAGGAATCTCGATCATCGTACCGATGCGGAAACGTACGCGAATACCCTCTTCCTTGAACATCTTCTCAGCAGTTTCACGAATCACCTTTTCCTGCAAGTCAAACTCGTTCACCATACCAATCAGAGGCACCATGATTTCAGGACGTGGGTCGTAACCCTCCTTACGCAGCTTGATGGCAGCGCCCAGGATGGCACGTGTCTGCATGGCAGTGATTTCAGGATACGTGTTACCCAGACGGCAACCACGGTGACCCAGCATTGGGTTACTCTCACTCAGAGAAGCCACACGCTGCTGAATCTCAGTCACAGTCACACCCATATCCTCTGCCATAGCCTGCTGGCCAGCCAGATCATGAGGTACGAACTCGTGCAATGGAGGATCGAGCAGACGGATGTTCACTGGGCAGTCGTCCATAGTCTTCAGAATCTCGTAGAAGTCGATCATCTGGTAAGGCAAGATCTTCTCCAGTGCCTTCTCACGACCTTCCTTCGTCTCAGAAAGAATCATCTCACGCATGGCGCGAATCTTCTTAGCCTCAAAGAACATGTGCTCTGTACGGCATAGACCGATACCCTCAGCACCAAAGCTGTGAGCCACAGCAGCATCACGAGGCGTATCAGCGTTGGTACGTACATGCAGCTTGCTGTACTTGTCGCAGAGGTTCATCAGTTCAGCGAAGTCGCCACTCAGTTCAGCAGCCTTCGTATCGATACGACCTTCGTACACCTCACCCGTGCTACCATTCAGTGACAGATAGTCACCCTCATGCAGCATAGTGTCGCCGATGGTCAGCGTCTTGTTCTTATAATCCACCACCATGGCACCAGCACCCGTCACGCAGCACTTACCCATACCACGAGCCACCACAGCAGCGTGGCTGGTCATACCACCACGACAGGTCACGATACCCTGAGCCACAGCCATACCAGCCAGATCCTCAGGAGAAGTCTCCATACGCACCAGAATCACACGCTTACCCAGACTATGTACACGTGCAGCATCATCAGCAAAGAATGTGATGTGACCGCAGGCAGCACCTGGAGAAGCAGGCAGACCATGAGTGAGCACCTTCGCACGCTTCAGGGCACGCTTGTCGAACACAGGGTGCAACAGCTCGTCCAGCTTGTTAGGCTCGCAACGCATGATAGCCGTCTTCTCATCGATCATATCCTCACGCCACAGATCCATGGCAATCTTCACCATGGCCGTACCCGTGCGCTTACCGTTACGCGTCTGCAGGAACCACAGCTTGCCCTCCTGAACGGTGAACTCCATGTCCTGCATGTCCTTATAGTGGTTCTCCAAACGCTCCTGAATATCATAGAGCTGCTTGTAGATCTCAGGCATTGACTCTTCCATAGAAGGATACTTGGAAACACGCTCCTCCTCGCTGATGCCCTGCAGCTTTGCCCAGCGGCGAGAGCCCTCCAGCGTAATCTGCTGAGGAGTACGGATACCAGCCACCACGTCTTCACCCTGTGCGTTCACCAGATACTCACCGTTGAAGATATTCTCACCAGTAGCAGCATCACGGCTGAAGCAAACACCCGTGGCAGAAGTGTTACCCATGTTACCGAATACCATCGCCATCACGCTCACAGCCGTACCCCACTCAGAAGGAATACCCTCCATCTTACGGTACAGGATGGCACGCTCGTTCATCCAACTGTCGAACACAGCGCAGATAGCACCCCACAGCTGCTCGATAGGATCGTCTGGGAAGCTCTTACCCGTACGCTTCTTGATGGCTTCCTTGAAGAGCTTGACCAACTTCTTCAGTTCGTCCACGTTCATCTCGTTGTCCAACTTGATGCCACGCTCTTCCTTCACCTTTTCTATAATAGCTTCAAAGGGGTCGATTTCCGTCTTGTCCACAGGCTTCATGCCCAGCACCACGTCGCCGTACATCTGTACGAAACGGCGATAACTGTCGTACACGAAACGCTCATTGCCTGTCTTCTTCACCATACCCTCAGCCACCTTGTCGTTCAGACCCAGGTTCAGGATGGTATCCATCATACCAGGCATAGAAGCACGTGCACCCGAGCGCACTGATACCAGCAGCGGATTCTTTGGATCACCAAACTTGCTGTTCATCAGGCCCTCGATATGAGCCACAGCCTTCATGACATCGTCGTTAAGCAATGCCACCACTTCCTCTCTTCCCTTCTGGAAGTACTCATTACAAACATCCGTGGTAATGGTAAAGCCCGGAGGCACAGGCACACCAATAAGGTTCATTTCGGCGCAGTTGGCACCTTTTCCACCCAGCAGATTACGCATGTCGGCGCGACCTTCTGCCTGTCCATTACCAAAGGTATAAACTCTTTTGTCGTTCATAAAATTAGTATAACTATTAAGGTTTATAAATAATATCTATCACCGTTGACCAACCCTCTCAAGGTCAGTGTTAACTGCAAAGATAGATAAAATAATCATACCTTATGTTATTTTCGGAAGAAAAATGCATTTTTTATGCAAACAGAGGCCGCGAGAAATTCCCCATCCATGCACGCTTTTAACACATTAAAGCGTAAAAAATGTTGAATTTGTGATTTTTTTATTATTTTTGAAGCCATGTATCAAACTCCTTAATCTAATAGCATGAAAAAGTTACTGTTAGCACTGATTTGCGGTGCATTGATGACCGCCTGTTCGTCCCCCGAACCTAAGGAAACCCCATTGGGTGCAGAAGCCTTCGTACGTGTAGAAGGACCCAATCTTATCAAGCCCGATGGCAGTAAGCTCTTTATTCGCGGAACCAATCTGGGCAACTGGCTCAATCCTGAAGGATACATGTTCGGATTCAGTCGTACCAACAGCACCTGGATGATCGACCTGATGATCAAGGAACTGGCTGGGCCCGACTTTGCAGCAAAGTTCTGGAAAGCATTTAAGGACAACTACATCACCCGTGCCGATGTGGAGTATATTGCCCAGACAGGAGCCAATACCATCCGACTGCCATTCAACTATAAGCTATTCACTGATGAAGATTTCATGGGACTGACCGCCCAACAAGACGGCTTCGCACGGGTGGACAGTGTGGTGAACTGGTGCAGGGATAATGACCTCTACCTCATCCTCGACATGCACGATGCCCCTGGAGGACAGACGGGCGACAATATCGACGATAGCTATGGCTACCCTTGGCTTCTGGAAGATGAAGCCTGCCAGCAGCAGTTCTGCGACATCTGGAAACAGATAGCCGACAGGTATAAGAACGAGCCCGTAATTCTGGGTTACGAACTCATCAATGAAGCCATAGCCCCCTACTTCGACACCGATGCCCTCAACCCCAAATTGGAACCCCTGCACAAGAGAGCCGTGAAAGCCATACGCGAGGTGGATCAGAACCACATCATCCTGCTGGGAGGTCCGCAGTGGAATTCTACCTTCAGAGTATTCAGAGACAGCTCCTATGACGACAAGCTGATGTACACCTGCCACCGCTATGGTGGAGCCCCCACGGCAGAAGCCATCAGCCACTTCATTCAGTTCCGTGACAGCGTGAACCTGCCCATGTATATGGGTGAGATAGGTCATGGCACCGATGAATGGCAAGAAGCCTTCTGTAAGACGATGGAAGCAAACAACATCGGATACACCTTCTGGCCCTACAAGAAGATCAATAGCGGCTGCATGATGGGCATCCTTACCCCAGAGAACTGGGACGTGGTGAGAACCTTCTCTGAAGCCCCACGCTCTACCTTCAGTGAAATCAGGGAAGCCCGTCCCGATCAAGAAATAGCCAAGCAAGCCCTGATGGATTATGTGAAAAACAGTACATTAGCCAACTGTATCCCGCAAGAGGGCTACATCCGTTCGATATTGCTGAAGGTGCCTTAAGCACGTTACGGTAGATTCCAGCCATGGTGCCGATTTTCATTAGGGTTTGCTTTGCGATTACTTTGATACTCATAGTTGTTTAGTTGTTTTTAGTTGTTGGTTTAAGGTTAATTGCTCTTTCATCGATCGACGCTGCGAAGTTACTACACGCGACCACCTGTCGCCAAATTATTTACACTTTTTGGGAGACATAAAGTTAATTAATGTAAACGCATCCTGCGTTTTATAATGTGTTAAAATCTGTCAATAGGGCGAAAAATGG
>JAGCFP010000076.1 GCA_017650045.1 Bacteroidaceae bacterium
AAGGCGGAGGCGCAGAACTCGCTCTTTGGTGGCTTTGACGACATAGAGATTGCCACTCCACCGATTCCAACTTCAGGCGTGCGTTGGAGTGAGATTGAACGACTGAATAAGGAGCGTGAACTGGTGGGCATTTACCTCTCTGCGCACCCATTGGATGAGTATGCGGTGATTCTTCAGGATGTTTGCAATACCACCATGAAGGATCTGGAAGATGAATTGTCTTTGGAAAACAGGGGAGATATCACGATGGGTGGCATAGTGACCAATGTAACCGTCGGAACGACTAAGAAGGGTTATCCTTTCGGAAGGGTGAAGGTGGAGGATTATTCCGACTCTCATGAGTTTGCGTTCTTTGGCGCTGATTGGGCTAAGTTCCAACCGTTTTTCTATGAGCATTCCATCGTTTATATGGTGGGTAAGATACAACCACATCAGTGGAGACCTGAGGAGAAGGAATTGCATATCAACAACGTGGAGTTCCTTCCAGAAGTGAAGGATAAGTTGATCACCAAGTTCACTGTGAAACTGATGCTCAATGCACTGGATAATGAGTTTGTGGCAGGCTTCTCTGATTTAGCACGTAAGCATCCTGGTCAGGCGGAACTGCATTTCAAGGTGGTGGATCCTGTTACGGAGAAACCTTTAAGCTTCAGATCGCGTGATGTCCGTCTGGCTGTGGATAAGGAGGTGGTAGCCTTCGTCAAGGATAAAGAAATGGAATATGAAATTAATTAAATAATATTGTATAATTAAAAAACTAAAGAATTATGGTTGAGTTTACTGACAGTAATTTCAATGAGCTGATGGCTACAGACAAGCCTGTAGTGATTGACTTCTGGGCAACATGGTGTGGTCCTTGCCGTATGGTGGGTCCTATTATCGAGGAACTTGCTGCTGATTATGAGGGCAAGGTGGTCATCGGAAAGTGCGATGTGGATGAGAATGACGAACTGCCTTCACAGTTTGGCATCCGCAACATCCCTACCGTTTTATTCTTCAAAGGTGGACAGTTGGTTGACAAGCAGGTGGGTTCTGCTCCAAAGCCAACCTATGTGGCAAAGATTGAGGCTCTTTTATAATTGGTAAAGTCATGAAAAAGCAAGAAGATGAGTTTCTTCAAGAAGACTTGGATGATGAGAAGACCATCGCGTTCATCAAAAGCTATCTGCCTCAGGACCTGAAGGACAGGTTTACGGACGACCAGCTCTACTATTTCCTCGACCTCATTTATGAGTATTACGAGAAGAGTGGGGTGCTGGATGCTGAACCCGACGGTGATGGTTTTGTGGACATTGATATGGACAAGATCGTGGACTATATCATCAAGGAAGCCAAGAAGGACGGCATTGGCGAGTTCGGGCATGATGAGATTCTCTTCGTAGTGCAAGGGGAATCGGAATATGCCGAGAGTCAGGAAGAATGAGAAGAAGGTCGCATGAGCGACCTTCTTTATTTTTATCAGCTAAGTCCTAAGATGCCGATAGTGAGAAGCACAATCCCCACAATGCCATAGAAGAGTCGGGCATAAGTACGTCCAAGGGGCTTGACGATGAACTGAGCATTCGGACTCTTGAAGAACCAATCCCAATTCATCAGCGCACAAAGCGTGGAAAAGCATCCTGCCAACAAGAAGAGTCCGTGCAGGAAGTAGCGGGTAAACTCTATGGGAATGAGTGTAAGCATGGCTCTTATTCTAATTCTGAAAGGGTGAGTATTCTGGCCCCATTGGCTTCTTCTTCGATGGTTACTTTAACGGTGTTTCCAGGAAGCAGTTCCTCAATCAATTCTGGCCACTCAATGAAACATAAGGCCCCACTGTAGAAGTAATCTTCGTATCCTAAATCATACACTTCTTCCAACTTCTTGATGCGATAGAAGTCGAAATGGTAGATCAACTCTCCTGCTATGTCGGAACGATACTCATTCACGATAGCGAAGGTAGGAGAGGTGATATTGTCAGTCACTCCCAACAAGGTACATACTTCCTTGATAAACGTGGTCTTTCCTGCACCCATCTTGCCATAGAAGGCAAATACGGTATTGTCTCCCATCGCCTCCACAAACTGACGGGCAGCCACATTGATTTCCTCTAATGAATTAATACGTATAATTGTCATAATTTAATTATAAATCCCCAATTCTCGTGCAAACCGAATGCAGAGCCAAGCTGGCTTGAACTCTGCTGAGGTGCAGCCGAGAATCAACGACGTTAATTCTCAATTCTCAATTCTCAATTCTCAATTTTAATTATGAATCTGCTCATTGTAAACCAAAAATACCTCATCCTTTACAGCGTTAGGAAGTTGGATCTCACGAAGTTGCAAACTCCGTACCCATCCAGGAACATCCTTCGGAAGCATGGTTTCAAAGATTTCGCGGAACTCGTTTTCTTCCTCATCGCTATACGCATCACTCTCCCTTCCCTTGAAGCGGTCGAGTTCTTCATCATCATAATACTCGATGTCTTTACTGTTGTTCAAGATACAGTCAAGCTCGCAAAGTCCGCCTTCCTCCACAGCACAAGAGTCGGCTCCACAGTCGGTCACCATTTTCACCTCAGGCATCTTCTCCAGTTCTCCACGCTCCACTTTCTTGTGCAAATGGGCATAACGGATACTGCCTGCAATGGCGGCAATCACTCCTAGAATGATCAGACTTAAAATCAGTACCAACATCTCTTTTGCTTTTATTGCGCAAAGATAAGGAAAAAATCTTTATCTTTGCTCAAAATCTGATTTTGCATGCAAGAAGAAAAGCCAACGAAGGTACAACGAAGGGAACTGCTTCGTCTCCGCATGGAGGGTAAGCGCTCTTATCGGCTGATCAAGGGCATTGCCCGATGGATGGATCGCTACTTTCTGGATCCTATCTTGGGGTTTATCCCTGCGGGCGACTTGATCAGTGCGGGTTTGATTCTCCCATACCTCTATGTGGCTATCTTTCAGGTGCGCTCTCTGCCATTGACATTGGCATTGCTCTGCAATGTGCTGCTCGATGTGGCGATGGGCTTGATACCTTTCTGGATAGGTGATGTGCTCGATTTCTTCCATCGCTCTTATACGAAGAATTATGAGCTGATCGTTGGCTTCGTGGAAGGCGATGAGGCGATGATAAAGCGGGTGAATAAGCGTGCCATCTGGATGGCATTGCTGCTCATCTTGCTCTGCGTGCTGATCTACTTCCTTTTCTGGGCAGCAGGATGGTTTTTTAATGCGGTGATAGGTTTCATAAGTAGTTTGTTTTAATATATGAAGGTTAGACAGTGGCTTGGCACTATAGGGGCAGCCTTATTCTTCAGTTGCCTTTTTTCATGTTCCCCGTTAGAAAAAACTAATTTTCTAACTGGAGAAAAATTTCGCGCTCGTGTGGAAAGTGATTTTTCGCAGAAGATGGAGTTGGTGGGCATGCAGTTTTTCGACACCGTTTCCCTTCATCCTACATTAGCAGAAACAGAGGCTTTGAAGTTCCTTTATGCTTACATGCCCTTGGGCGATGTGACAGATTATTCCACCGCTTTCTATCTAAATAATGTACGTACGGCTTTTAAGGCACGTGAGGAGATGCCTTGGGGAATCACTATCCCTGAACTTATCTTCCGTCATTTCGTGCTGCCACTTCGTGTGAACAATGAGAATCTGGATGATTTCCGCACACTTTACTATGAAGAACTGAAGCAACGTGTAGAGGGTTTAAGCATGCAAGAGGCCATCTTGGAGGTAAATCACTGGTGCCATGAACACGTTACCTACCAACCATCTGATGCCCGTACCACCTCTCCGATGGCTACCATGTTGGCAGCATACGGGCGTTGTGGTGAGGAAAGCACATTCACAGTGGCTGCCCTCCGTACCATTGGTATTCCTGCTCGTCAGGTCTATACACCTCGTTGGGCACATACCGACGACAATCATGCGTGGGTAGAGGCTTGGGCAGATGGAGAGTGGTGGTTTATGGGCGCTTGCGAACCAGAGCCAGTGCTCAATTTAGGATGGTTCAATGCGCCAGCGTCTCGTGCCATGCTGATGCACACCCGTGTCTTCGGACATTATGAAGGTCCTGAGGAGCAGATGTTGGAAACGCCAACATTCACGGAAATCAACCTGATCGACAACTATGGTTCCACCTCGATGCTCCAGTTCTTGATTGTTGATACTGAGGGTAATCCTGTGCCTGAAGCGAAGGTGGACTATATGATTTACAACTATGCCGAATTTTGTCCTGTAGTGACAAAATATGCCGATGAAAAGGGACAAACTTTCCTCTCTGCAGGTAAGGGCGACATGCTGGTTTGGGCATCGAAAGAGGGGCGTTATGGCTATGCCAAGGCTGCCTTTGGTGGTACTGATGAGCGTGTCACTATCGTATTGAATCGTTATGCTTCAACGGATGCTTTGCAGCAGTCCTTCCCTTTGGAACAGATCGATGTAGTGCCACCTGTGGAGCAAGCACAACTTCCAGAGGTGTCTGATGCCATGAGGCAGGAGAACAATCGTCGCTTTGCTTACGAGGACTCTCTGCGTCAAGCCTATATGAGTACGTTCCTGAGTAGCGATGAGGCGCTGCGCATGGCGGAGTCTCTGGGTTATAAGGGTAAAGAGCAGGCACTGGCAGCCAGTTATCTGGAGAAGTCGAGAGGCAATCATGTCGTTATCCGTCAGTTCTTGACACATGGCGATTTGAGTCTGCTTCAGTACCTCAGCGATAAGGACTTGCGTGATATTTCTACGGAAGTGTTGAAAGATTATTACAATTATACCCCCCAAGGTGCCATCTTGAATCCACGTGTGGAAGATGAGATGTTGGTGCCTTTCAAGCAATACCTTTTGGCGCAAATCCCTGCAGATTTGCAGGCATCTTTCAAGGAGCCAGACAACTTAGTGCGATGGTGCCAAGAAAACATCCGTGTAGTGGATGAGGCTGGTGAGCAACGCTACGCCATCTCTTCGCCAGGTGTGTGGAAATCACGTGTAGCCAATGCCCGTTCACGCGACATTTTCTTTGTGAATGTGGCACGACTGATGGGCACCGATGCCCGCAAGGATGCTGTGACAGGGAAGGTGCAGTATCAGATAGAGGGTAAATGGATTGATGTCGATTTCGAGGCAACTTCTCAGAAATCGGCTTCTCAAGGCACATTGGTGTTGCGTTATCAACCAATGCCAGGACTCGACAATCCGCAGTATTACAGTCATTTCACCCTTTCAAAGATTGAGGATGGACAGACGCATCTGCTCAGTTTCGACGAAGGACAAGTGGATATGGGAGGTGGTGTCAGTTGGTCGAATACCTTCAAGAATGGTGCTTCGCTTGATGTGGGCACTTATCTCCTTGTGAGTGGACGTCGCATGGCCAGTGGAAATGTGGCTGCCACGATGCAGATCTTCAATATCCGTGAAGGCGAAACCACTGCGCTCGATCTGATTATCCGCGAGAGTACAGAAAGTGAAGTAGCTGTGATAGGTGCTTTCGATTCAGAATCTAAATACCTCGCATGGCCTGATGGTAAGGAGCAGAGCGTGCTTTCACAAACTGGGCGTGGCTACTTTGTCATTGGGGTGCTGGGAGTAGGGCAGGAACCTACTAATCATGCGCTGCGCGACATTGCCAAGCTCAAAGCCGAACTCGACAAGTGGGAGCGTCCGTTTGTACTGCTTTTCCCTGATGAAGCGCAAGCTCGTAAGTTCAATGCTGCTGATTATGGTGAATTGCCTGCAAACACGGCCTTTGGCATCGATAAGGATGGGCTGATTCTAAAGCAGATCCAGCGAGAAATGAAGTTGCAGAATGCCACTCTTCCCGTCTTCATCATCGCTGATACATTCAATCGGGTAGTCTTCGTTTCCCAGGGTTATACCATCGGACTTGGGGAGCAGTTGCAACAAGTGATCAGTAAACTGTAGTAATTGAAAATTGAGAATTGAGAATTGAAAATTAGGGCTGCGCAAAGTTAAACCTTCCGAATGGTAATCCTCAATCTTCAATTCTCAATTCTCAATAATAAGAAACCAGAGGTTTTAAGGTCTTCCCAGAAGTGCGGATACGACTTGCTGACTACTTCAGGATTAGCAATCTGGAGGTTATCAAATAAGAAGGACGCTGGGGCAAAAGCCATTGCCATGCGATGATCCTCATACGTGGTAATCACAGGATGGGCTTCAGGGAGGCACCTTTCTCCATCCCACGAAAGCACTTCATCTCCTTCGGCTTTCAAGACGAAGCCCAATTTCCTTAATTCTGTAATCAGCGCACTGATGCGGTCTGTCTCCTTGATGCGTAGGCTTTGTAAACCAGTGAAGCGGAAAGGTACGCCTTTCAAGCAACACGTCACCACGAATGTCTGCGCCAAATCTGGAATCTCTACAAGGTTGGCATCCAGCCGTTCTGCACATTCCGAAGATTTTGTCAGTACTACGCCTCCACTTGTAAAGTCTGTCTTTACGCCCAACTTCTCAAATAGCTTTGCGCCTTCACTGTCACCCTGATAGCTGTGTGCGAAAAGACCTGGCAGTGCCACTTCTGCCTCTGGGCATAGCGCTGTCATCTCATACCAGTAAGACGCAGCACTCCAGTCGCTTTCTATATAATAAGGTGTGTCCTGATAGCCTCCACCCTTCACGCAGATGGTATCCTCCGATGTCCATGCTACTTCTGCCCCAAAGTCGCGCATCAGTTGCATGGTCAGCTTGATGTAAGGGCGTGAAATGATCTTCCCTATCAAATGTAGCGTCAAGCCTTGAGGCAAGGCACCCCCCATCATCAGTAGGGCAGAGATATATTGCGAACTCACGCTTCCTTCCAAAGTCACTTCTCCACCTTTTAGCGGCTTTCCTGTAATGCGCAAAGGAGGAAAACCTTCTGCATCCATATACTCTATCTCTGCGCCAAGTGTACGCAAGGCATCCACTAATATACCTATGGGGCGATGCCTCATGCGCTCAGTGCCAGTAATAATGCGAGTGCCAGGTGTCACGCTATAATACGCTGTGAGAAAGCGCATCGCCGTGCCTGCTGCCATGATGTCCACCACCTCAGGCTTGTCGCGTAGTGCCTTGATAGTCACCAACGTATCGTCACAGTCGGATAGGTTCTGCAGCTCTGCTTCTCCACCAGAAAACGCATGCAGCACCAGTGCCCTGTTGCTGATGCTCTTCGATGCAGGCAATGTTATCCTTGCCCTTATCGCTGATGGTGCTGTGATGCTATAAATCATGGCTTGCAGTATTTTTCACGACAAAAATACGAAATCTTCCGTATTTTTTCATATCTTATACGAATAATCTCTTTTTAAAATCATATAAAGAAAGTCATCTAAGGAATTAATGCAAAAACACCTCACACCTCACCCGAAAATAAAGCCTTAGCTCTTTCCTTACGTTGCCTTAACTCAGTCCTGGTGAGGACTTAGCTCAGTCATGCCTATGACTGAATAATGAAATGTAGTAAAGAAATCGTGGATTATGAATAATTGATTATCTTTGTAGCAGTATATGATTATTACTGCAATGAAAAGATTCTTGGTATTTTTGTTTTGCGTGGGATTGTCGATGCTTTCTGCATCGGCACAGCAGTTCTATACCAGCAGTGGTAGTCTGATGGGAAAGGTGGAGAATAGTCGTATCTATAACAAAAGCGGGAGCTATAAGGGGAAGATAGACGGGAGTCGCCTGTATAATCAGAGTGGCAGTTATATTGGTAAGGTGGAAAACGACAGAATATACAATCGCTCTGGTAGTTACCAAGGAAAGATAGACAAAGGTAGGATATATAATAGTACTGGTAGCTATTTAGGGAAGATAGATGGGGAAAGGATTTATAACGCCAGAGGTTCGCTGATAGGAAAAGCGAAAAATCTGGATGTTACGGTTCTTACCCTTATCTTTTTCTTTCACTTTTGGGATGTATAATGGTTTTAACTTATAATACTCTATGCTATGAAGAAATCTTTATTGTCTCTGGGCTTTGCTGCCTTGATGTACCTGCCTTTGGTGGCACAGAATAATGAAAATGACAAGGAGTTTTGGGGAAGTGCGGAAACTTATCTGCATAGACAAACGGCACGTACGCTGGATTTGGTGGATCAGGCACTGAAGGAGTATCCGCCAGTAACGGGCAATGGGACTGCCAGACGACTGGCACTTTATAATGTGGATGCCATACTGCATAACACCACCTTTGACAAAAGTGAGGCACTCATGGGCTATGTGAAGACGCGCATGCAACAAGTGATTGATGGATTGAAGGCACCTCAAGAGGCTGAAATGAGCATTTATAAGCTCTATAATCATGGATTTATAGTTCGCACGAAGAGTGCTACAGTGGCTTACGATATGGTGATGGGTAGCACCTATCAGTTGATTCCTGATGAACTAATGGAGCAGTTGGTGGACCTGTGCGACATCATGTTCCTTAGCCACATGCATCGTGACCATGTGGATCCTGGGGTGGTAAAAATGTTTACAGACAGAGGCAAGCAGGTGGTAGGACCTGATGAGGCATTGTCAGAGAATAAGGAGATGACGCACTTCCGCCAAGAGAAGATTGCGGATATGAACATCCAGTTGCCTAAGGGGAGGCTGAGTATCAAGGTGTTGCCTGGTCATCAAGATGAATTACAGAATAATATCTATGTGATTACTACCCCAGAAGGCCTAACCTATGCTCAGACGGGCGATCAGTATCATGGGGAGGATGTTCCTTGGATTGCTACAGTAAAGAACCACATTCCGAAGGTAGATGTACTGCTCATCAATTGTTGGGCCATGGAACTGAAAACGCATGTGGATGGGTTTAGTCCTGAATTAGTTATTACTGGTCATGAGAACGAAATGGGACATACCATAGATCATCGCGAAGCTTACTGGATGAGTTATATGAAGTTGGATGAATTAGGGTATCCATATTCGCTTATGACTTGGGGGGAGGCTTATCATTACAATCGGGCACGATTGTAATGATGATTCAAAAATTTAAATATGCAAAAATACAATCTAACTCTGTACATTCTTGCATTTTTTATTTTTTGCAAAATTAATTGTAGTTTTATGTTGGGCACCTGCGTCTAATAAACAGAAACACGAAACAAAAAGATGGATGCATTAGAACAACAATTCGCACAAATG
>JAGCFP010000077.1 GCA_017650045.1 Bacteroidaceae bacterium
CATTTGTGTCTGCGCCCTTCTGCTGGGAGGGTGCCAAAGGGTCAGCGATGGTGTGGGGGATAGGTTCAAGGTGAGGATAGAGGGTCGATGGGGCTTTATCGATGGTGCGGGGAAGTTGGTGATTCCTGCACGCTTTGATGCGGTGGACGACTTTTCTGAGGGGTTGGCGTGCGTGGTGACGGGCGATGAGCGTGGCTATATAGACAGGCAGGGAAAGTTGGTGATACAGACGCGTGCGGAGGAGATTTGGGGCTTCAACGAGGACTTGGCGGAGGTGAAGGTGGATGGGAAGCTGGGCTTCATTGACAGGCAAGGAACCGTGGTGCTGACGCCTCCGTATGACGATATCTGGGATTTCTCGGAGGGCTTGGCCAGAGTGAAGGTGGGCGATAAGTGGGGGTATATGGACACCACGGGTCAGCTGGTGATTCCTGCGCTCTATGAGGATGTGGGGTACTTCCACGAGGACTTGGCGCTGGTGGAGGTGGCGGATAAAATGGGCTTTATCGACAAGAGGGGTCACGTGGTCATCGCTCCGCAGTATGAGGATGCCAGCTTCTTTCACGAGGGTTTGGCTCTGGTGAAGACGGAGGGCAAGTATGGCTTCATAGATAAGACGGGGCAGATGGTGATAGCGCCCGTGTATGAGAGTGCAGGGCTTTATGCGGAAGGCTTAGCTGTGGTGTGTGAGGCTGGCCAATGGGGCTTTATCGACCGCTCGGGGCGATGGGTGATCGCTCCGCAGTATGAGGCGGCTGCCTTCTTCGAAGAGGGGAGGGCCAGGGTGCAGAAGGACGGCCAATGGGGCTTCGTGGATGCCAGGGGCCAACTGGTAGTGGCGCCTCAGTTTGATGAGGCGGCCAACTATTCGGGTGGCTTGGCGTCTGTGCGAATTGGCTCCAAGTGGGGGTATATCGACCTGCAGGGTAGGTGGGTGTGGGAGCCTACGGAATAAGCCCCACCATCACCCAACGATAGAGGTTGCAACCAACGAAGTTGCCCAGGACCTCACAGACATAGACGGCTAAGACCATGGGTTGCCACAGCACGTCTGTAGGGGCTGCCAGGAAATAGAACGCATCTGCGATGCTATGGGCAAAGCCGCACATGATGAAGAGTGGCACACCAAAGAGCAGTGGGAGCATCTTTCCCTGACGTGCAAAGTTCACGGCTGTGGTCATGATGAAACCGCAACCGATGGCGAGCAGGAAGCAGGCGAATGGTCCCTTAGCCAGTCGGCCTTGTAGGATATTGGTGGCAGGTTCGATGCAGTCGGGTAGGGCATAGCGCACAGCCATAGCAGTGAGCCAGCAGCCCACGATGTTACCCAAGAGTACCACACCAAGCATGCCCCAGTCGCCACGTGCACGAATGAATCCTGCGGTGCCTGTATAGAGCTTCAAACCATAGTAAACTACCGTCATCAATCCGAAACCGAAGAGTACGGCACCTCCTAATCCGCCTACACGGAGATATACGGTACCTGCAATGGCGATACAAATTCCTGCAAGTATGGCAGGGGGGAAGATTTTTCGAAACATTTTTTTCAATTTTAATAGTTATTTATTATTGAGAATTGAAAATTGAGAATTGAGGATTAAGCTGCGCATGTAGCTTAAACGCCCCTGCCTTTTAGGCACCCCCTCTTACAAGAGGGGGAATTAAAAACTCTCCCCTTTTGCAAGGGGGAGTCCCCCGAAAGGGGGGAGGGAGTTGCTAGTTTTAACTTCGTTATGATTATCGACTTCACGGCGAAGCCGTAATCCTCAATTCTCAATCCTCAATTCTCAATCCTCAATCCTCAATTCTCAATTCTCAATTCTCAATTCTCAATCCTCAATTCTCAATCCTCAATTCTCAATCCTCAATTCTCAATTATCCCATTCTTGCTTCACGTAGTGGGAGCTCCCAGTTGACGGTGGCAGCGATGGTGGCGGCCAGGTCTTCGATGGTGGGGCGCAGGGCTTCCATCAGGGTTTTCTCACGCTTCCTCGACCTGCGGCCTGGGGCTTCGAAGAGCACTTGGCTCACGTAGGCATCGTAGGACACTGCGAAATCCGTGGGGTCGTTATGGGGGAAGAAGGTCACAGCCGCCTCGTAGCGGATGGTGCCATGATCGGAGTGGCTGATAAGCATCACCAATGCCCCGTGGCGTTCCACCCCATTGAAGGTGCATTGGGCTCCGAAATACTGTTCGTAAACGTTTGTTGTCATTTCCTGTTTTTATTTAGAGAACAGCAATTCACGATACTTTGGCAGTGGCCAGATCTCGTCATCGACTTCCATCTCCAGATTGTCTATATGCTCACGGATGCGATCGAGGTATGGGTGTACCTGCTCCGCGTAGGAGAAGGCCTTATCGTGATTGTTGTCCATGTGGTTGGCCTTGCGACGTTTTTCTGTCATTTCACGCACCAGCACCTTGATGGCAGTGACGCGGTGGGAGATATCCCGAATCAGTTCCTTGCGGTCGGCACTCAGCTCGTCATACTCCTGCTGACTGAAGGTCTCACGCAATCCGCGCAAGTTCTCCAGCAGTCGGTTCTGGTAGCTCACAGCCGTAGGCACGATGTGGTTGAGGGCCAGATCGCCCAGCACACGGCTCTCTATCTGCTCCTTCTTCACGTATTTCTCCAGCTCCACCTCGATGCGGCTCTGCAGCTCACTCTCATTGAACACATGTTGCCCCATGAGCACGGCACGGCTCTGGGCATCGTCGAAGTGCATCAGTGCCTCGGGCACGCTGCTGATGTCTGACAAGCCACGTTTACGGGCTTCTTCCTTCCACTCCTGTGAGTAGCCATCGCCCTCGAAGTGGATGGGGGCAGAGGTCTGTATGTACTCCTTCATCATGCAGAAGATGGCCTCATTGATCTCCATGCCTTCTTCCATGAGCTTATCTACGCTGGCTTTGAACTCAGCGAGCTGGGCAGCCATCGCTGCATTGATGGCTATCATGGCAGCGGCACAGTTGGCCGATGCGCCTGCAGCGCGGAACTCAAAGCGGTTTCCTGTGAAAGCGAATGGCGAGGTGCGGTTGCGGTCGGTGGTATCCAGCAGGATATCAGGGATGCGCCCTAAATCCAACTTGAGTGTGGTTTTTTGCTTGTTGGAGGCATGCGTGCGGTAATCCTTCTGCATAATCTCATCGAGCACCATGCTGAGGTGTCTGCCCAAGAAGATGGAGAGGATGGCTGGTGGGGCCTCATTGGCACCTAAGCGGTGGCTGTTTCCAGCGCTCATGATGCTGGCACGCAGCAGGTTCTGGTTCTTATAAACCATCATCAGCACATTCACCAGGAAGGTGAGGAAGAGGGTATTGGCCTCTGGATTCTTCCCTGGTGAGAAGAGGTTGATGCCCGTATCTGTGCAGAGCGACCAGTTGTTGTGCTTGCCCGATCCGTTCACGCCGTTGAATGGCTTCTCATGCAGCAGCACGGCAAAGTGGTGCTTATGGGCGATGCGCTTCATCACGTCCATGATGAGCTGGTTATGGTCGTTGGCCAGATTCACGTTCTCAAAGATGGGAGCCAGCTCAAACTGGTTGGGGGCCACCTCGTTGTGGCGTGTCTTCACGGGGATGCCCAGCTTCAGGCTTTCTATCTCAAGGTCCTTCATGAAGGCAGTGACACGTGGAGGGATGCTCCCGAAGTAGTGATCGTCCAACTGCTGGTCTTTGGCTGAGGAATGGCCCATCAGCGTGCGCCCAGTGAGGAAGAGGTCGGGACGTGCATCGTAGAGGGCCTCGTCTACCAGGAAATACTCCTGCTCCCAACCCAGGTTGGCATACACGCGAGACACGTTCTTATCGAAGAGACGGCAAACCTCTGTGGCGGCTTTATCTACAGCCGACAAGGCACGCAGCAGCGGGGTCTTATAATCTAAGGCTTCGCCTGTATAAGCGATGAAAATGGTGGGGATACAGAGCGTATCATCTACGACAAACGCAGGGGAAGACACATCCCAAGCCGTGTAGCCACGTGCCTCGAATGTATTGCGAAGACCACCATTAGGGAAGCTGGATGCATCGGGCTCCTGCTGGATGAGCAACTTGCCACTGAAGCGCTCGATGACATCGCCTTCCTGATCGAAGTCGATGAAACTGTCATGCTTCTCAGCGGTACCATCGGTCAGGGGTTGGAACCAGTGCGTGTAGTGGGTCACACCCAGTGTCTTGGCCCAACTCTTCATGCCACTGGCTATCAAATCGGCCACATCACGATTGATAGGCTTTCCTTTCTCAATCGCCTCCTTCACGGCCTCATAAGCCTCACGTGGCAGGTACTCCTGCATTTTTTCATCGTTGAAGACGTGGCTGGCGTAGTAGTCACACAGATTCTCTGATGGTACTTGTACTTCCAAAGGCTTGCGATTGGCAAGCTCACGAAGTGCAAAAAATCGCATTTTGGACATTGTAGTCTTTCTTTAGTTGGTTGTTTGGCGCAAAAATACAAATTTTTCCTAAATTTGCAGCAAAAAGACGTAAAACATTGAAGAAGATTGTGACATATAGCCCCAAGCTCTTTCTGCTGTTGCTCCTGGCCTGCCTCGTGCTGCCACTGCAAGCGCGTAAGAGTTGGACACTGGCCGACTCGCTGGTGGAGCAGGTGCGTGAGCTTGCCCCACGTTATGCGAAGACGGTGAGTGAGTATCGGGCGCAGCTTTATGTGAAAGGCAATCTGGACGTGGACCGTAAGAACCTGCTGCTGCAGGTGCTGCCACACATGTTCCACCTGCAGAAAGGGGTGCGCGACTATGTGGTGGAGTCGCACAGCGACCTGCATTATACAGCGCCCGACATCTATGATGAGAAGATGCGGGGATTCACTGGCACTGCGGGTAGGGCCTGGGAGGCTGATGGCCGTCTGCGTGATTTCTTCCACATCAATGTCTATGCGTCTTCTCTGCTGGGGGATAAGTTGCTTTCTCCCTTAGCTCCTAATGCACGCAACTATTATAAATACACGCATCAGGGTGTGGAAGACACGGCGAACGGAAGGGTGCACCGCATCTACTTCGTGCGCAAGGTGTATAGTTATCAGTTGCTCTATGGCTATATGCTCATCAATGAGCAGAGTATGACTGTGCGTGAGATCTGCTACATCGGACATACGGAGATGAACCACTTCATCATCACTGTGAAGTTAGGGGAGGAGGGCACTGAGGAAGAACTCTTGCCCGTGAGGTATGAGGTGGAGGTGAATATCAAGATGCTGGGCAACAAGATGACGGGCCACTATGTGGGGGTGCCTGAGTATCAGGAAATCGAATTCGGACAGTCGAAGGAGATGGATCTGGACCTGACGGAGGCTTATGCGCTGACGGTGGATACCACCACCATGATACGCGACTATGACTACATCAGTGAGCGACGCGCAGAGCCGCTTACCACGGAGGAGCAGGCGCTTTATCAGCGCTATTTCCAGCGTGAAGACTCGGTGAAGCATGCGTCGCTGCTGGAAACCGTCACGAGTTCCAAGAATAAGTTCCTGGAGGGAATGGAAGACATTCTTTTCAGTCGCCGCACCATCGTGACACCCTATAAAGGTACCTTCCGCATCTATCAGTTGCTGGATCCATCGCTGCTGAGCTATAGTCGTACGAATGGCGTGTCTTACAGATATAAGATAAGGTATAACCAGGTCTTCAGTGGCGACAGGTTACTGAGTGTGACCCCTCGCTTGGGTGTGAACTTCAAGCATCGGGAGCTTTTCTGGAATGTGAATGGCGACTTCAACTATTGGCCAAGGCGCAGGCAATCTATCTCGTTGGAGATGGGTAGTGGCGGACGTATCTATAGCCCTCGCATCACCAACGTCATCGATCAGATTCCGGATGAGTTGATCGACAAGTCGCAGATTCACGTAGATTACTTCAAGGACATCTACATGAAGCTGATGCACAGTTGGGAAATCACCAATGGGTTTACCTTCCAGGCTGGTATTTCCGTACATCAGCGCTCGGCACCCAAGAAATCCAAGTATATACTCAATGAGACGGGGGAGCAGGTATCACCTGCCCAGATGGCAGCCATGTTCCCAGATATGCAGGAGTCGGACTTAGGCATCATCTCCTCGCTGCGACGGACGTACAACAGCTTTGCTCCGCGCGTGACGTTGATCTGGGTGCCTGGACAGCGTTACTATATGAGCGGTAAGCGCAAGGAGAACCTTGACTCTAAGTATCCACGTGTGACACTGGACTGGGAGCGAGGCATCAGTGGGGTGATGAATAACTCTATGGAGTATGAGCGCCTGGAGTTTGACATCCGACAGACGTTCTCCTTAGGGGCCATGCGTGAGCTGTATCTCAGGGCAGGGGGTGGCGCCTTTACGCATCAGAAGCACCTCTACTTTGCCGACTTTGAGCATCTGCGTCGCAATAACCTGCCTGATGAGTGGCGCGATGAAATCAGCGGACGGTTCCAGTTGCTCCATCGGTATATGTACAACAACTCCAGCCGTTATGCCCGCTTCCATGTGACCTATGACACGCCCTTCCTGTTTGTGCCACACCTCACCAAGCTGACCAAGCACGTGATTTATGAGCGTGTTTACCTCAATATGCTCTATACGCCTACCCTGAACCCCTACTGGGAACTGGGGTATGGATTTGGTACCCATCTGGTGGATTTAGGCTTCTTTGCCAGCTTCGAAAAGACCAAATACCAGCGTTGGGGCGTGAAAATCAGCTATCAGTTGTTTAAGAGATAGGCTTTTGTTTGGTAAAGTGGGCAGATTGCATTATCTTCGCACCCGAATAATCTAAACTTCACTAAAAACAACCAATAATGGGCGTAGTAATCGGAATCGACGTAGGCGGAAGCACTACGAAAATCGTTGGAATCAAGGAGGGCGACAAGATACAGTCGCCTATGTGTATCACTGCAGCCGACCCTGTCACCTCTCTGTTTGGCGCTTTCGGCAAGTATATTTACGACAATGATATAGAACTGGAGGATATAGAGCAGGTGGTGCTTACAGGCGTAGGTAGTGCCTATGTGAGCAGTCCGCTTTATGGACTTCCAACGAAGAAAGTGGATGAGTTCATTGCCAATGGACTGGGGGCTCGCCATGCGCTCGACATCTCCCCACTCATCGTGGTGAGCATGGGTACGGGTACGTCTTTTGTGAAGATCTGCCAGGATAAGATAGAGCACATTGCTGGTATCGGTATGGGTGGTGGTACGCTTCAGGGCCTCTCACGCCTGCTGCTGAATACCCATGATATCCATTACGTAGCCGAATTGGCAGAGCAGGGCGACTATAATAAGATTGACCTCCTGATAGGTGATGTGTGCAATACCGACTTGCCTGGACTTCCGCTGTATGCCACTGCCTCCCTCTTTGGTAAGGCGGATACTACCTCTACCCATGAAGATGTGGCTGCAGGCATCGTGCACATGGTGCTCCAGACCATAGGCAGTGCCGCTGTGCTTTGCTCCCTCTCTACGAAAGTGAAGGATTTCGTGCTGATAGGTAATCTTACCTTGCTTCCTCAGTGTAGGAAGGTCTTCAAGGATCTGGAAGAACTCTATGGCGTGAGGTTCCACATCCCGATGTATTCAGAATATTGCACAGCCATAGGAGCCGCCCTTTCTCACATACATCCCAGAGGATAAAAATTGCATGTCTGGCTACCAAATATGATGCCTACGGCATCTGTCGTGCCAACAGCTATATCATTGCTTAAAAATATAGGTGTATTTTTCCTTGGAAACGTATTGCCATGTAAAATAAAAGTCGTAAATTTGCAGCCGATTTTATAAGCAATTATAATGTCTCATTTAATTAATTTAAACAAAACAAGTATTTTAATGGAAAATTTAAACAATGTTCAGCCTCTGGAAGATTTCAATTGGGAGGCTTACGAAAGTGGTGAAGCAGTGGCTGAGGTCAGCAAAGAAGACCAGCAAAAAGCCTATGATGGCACACTGAACAAAGTCAGCGAGCGTGAGGTCGTTGACGGTACCGTGATTTCAATCAACAAGCGTGAGGTTGTTGTGAACATCGGTTACAAGAGCGACGGTATCATTCCTATGAGTGAGTTCCGTTACAATCCTGATCTGAAGGTAGGTGACACTGTAGAAGTGTACATCGAGAATCAGGAAGACAAGAAAGGTCAGTTGATCCTTTCACACCGTAAGGCTCGTGCATCTCGTGCATGGGATCGTATCAATGCCGCTTTGGAGAACGAAGAGGTAATCAAGGGCTTCATTAAGTGCCGCACTAAGGGTGGTATGATTGTTGACGTATTTGGAATCGAGGCCTTCCTGCCAGGTTCACAGATCGATGTGAAGCCAATCCGCGACTACGACGTATTCGTAGGCAAGACCATGGAATTCAAGGTTGTAAAGATCAACCAGGAGTTCAAGAACGTAGTTGTTTCTCACAAGGCTCTTATCGAGGCTGAGTTGGAAGCACAGAAGAAGGAAATCATTAGCAAGCTTGAGAAGGGTCAGGTACTCGAGGGTACTGTGAAGAACATCACTTCTTATGGTGTATTCGTTGACCTTGGCGGTGTGGACGGTTTGATCCATATCACCGACCTGAGCTGGGGCCGCGTAAGCGATCCACACGAGGTTGTAGAGCTTGACCAGAAGATAAATGTAGTGATCCTGGACTTCGACGATGAGAAGAAGCGCATCGCTCTGGGTCTGAAGCAGCTCACCCCACATCCATGGGATGCTCTGGATCAGAACCTGCAGGTGGGCGACCACGTGAAGGGTAAGGTAGTGGTGATGGCCGACTATGGTGCATTCGTTGAGATTGCTCCTGGTGTTGAGGGCTTGATCCATGTTTCTGAGATGTCTTGGAGCCAGCATCTGCGTAGCGCTCAGGACTTCATGAAGGTTGGCGACGAGGTAGAGGCTGTGATTCTGACACTCGACCGCGATGAGCGTAAGATGTCTCTGGGCATCAAGCAGCTCAAGGCTGATCCATGGGAGAACATCGAAGAGAAGTATCCTATTGGTTCTAAGCACACTGCCAAGGTTCGCAACTTCACTAACTTTGGTGTATTCGTTGAGATTGAAGAGGGTGTTGACGGTTTGATCCACATCTCTGACCTCAGCTGGACTAAGAAGGTGAAGCATCCATCTGAGTTCACTCAGATTGGTGCCGACATTGACGTGATGGTACTGGAAATCGATAAGGAGAATCGTCGTCTGAGCCTTGGTCACAAGCAGCTTGAGGAGAATCCTTGGGATGTATTTGAGACCGTATTTACCGTAGGTTCTGTACACGAGGGTCAGATTATCGAGGTACTCGACAAGGGTGATGTAGTGGCTCTGCCTTATGGCGTTGAGGGCTTCGCTACTCCTAAGCACTTGGTTAAGCAGGATGGCTCACAGGCTCAGCTGAATGAGAAACTGCAGTTCAAGGTGATCGAGTTCAATAAGGACGCTAAGCGCATCATCGTTTCTCACAGCCGTGTATTCGAGGATTCTATCCGCGAGGAGAAGGCTGCTGAGCGTAAGCCGAAGCGTGCCAACGCTAAGAAGGAAGAGGCTCCTGCAATTCAGAACCAGGCTGCTTCTACTACACTGGGCGACATTGATGCTCTGGCAGCATTGAAGGCTCAGATGGAAGCTGGTAAGAAATAATTCTTCCGCAGATTAATATAGAAGAGGGCAGTTTCACGACTGCCCTCTTTTTTATGCGTCTATTAGAACGCAGTTTCCCATTTTTTTTGTTCCTTTGTACCTTAGAATGGAAAAGTTTGAAGTCAACATATTAGGTTGTGGTTCTGCGAAGCCCACTACACGTCATTTTCCCGCCTCTCAAGTGGTGAATGTACGGGATAAGTTGTTTATGATCGACTGTGGTGAAGGTGCGCAGATACAGTTCTGTAAGTCCCATCTGAAGTTTTCCAGATTGCAGAGCATCTTTATCTCTCATCTGCATGCGGATCATTGCTTGGGACTGGTGGGATTTGTATCGACCTTGAACTTGCTGGGAAGGACTGCTCAATTACATATCTATCTCCCTAAGGGTGGTGAGGAGGCCTTTGCGCGTGTGATCCATTTCTTCAACTGGGAGATAACTTTCCAAGTGATATTCCATGAGTATGACGACAAGCGTTCTGAAGTCATTTATGAAGATAGGTCGCTGACGGTAAAGACTTTACCAATGGAGCACAGGATGCCCTGCTGTGGCTTCCTGTTCGAGGAAAAGCCTTCACCTCGTCACATCCTTCGGGAGATGATCGATGCTTATGAGATTCCGCTTTCTGAAATCAACCGCATTAAGAACGGTGCCGATTTTGTGATGCCCGATGGCAGGGTCATACCCAATGAGCGTCTGACCATTCCTGCTGATCCTCCACGCAGCTATGCCTATTGCTCTGATACCAAGTATATGCCTGCGTTGGCCAATAGGCTGCAAGGAGTGAATCTGCTTTTCCATGAAGCCACGTTCTGTGAGGCCGACTTGCAGAAGGCTACTTCACGCTATCATTCTACGGCTTCCCAAGCAGCCACCGTGGCACGTGACGCTGGCGCTGGCCAACTTATCATAGGGCATTACTCCTCCCGTTACGAGGATGAGCGTGTGCTCCTGAATGAAGCACAAGCCATTTTCCCCCAAACCATCCTTGCCCAAGAGAATTTATGCGTCAAAGTGGAGTGAGCCATTAAACCTATGAAGCAAACGAGAGTCTAATAGAAAGAAAAGGAAAAGACCGAAGATGAGCGCAAGCTACGATGAATATGAAGTGATGGACTTGTTGCAAGACAAGCATACGGTGAAGCAGGGCTTCTCTAAGATGGTGGCTCAATACAGCCAGCCGTTGTATTGGCAGATCCGTCGTCTGGTCTTACAGCATGAAGATGCCAATGACATCTTGCAGAATACGTTCCTGAGAGCTTGGCAGAGCATTTCGCTTTTCCGTGGAGAAGCTAAACTCTCCACGTGGCTTTATCGCATCGCTCTCAATGAATGCCTCACCTTTTTAAATAAGGAGAAAGCACGCGCTTCTGTGTCGTTGGATGACCCTGAAGCCAATGTGGTGAGTACGCTGGAAAGCGATGAGTATTTTACAGGCGATGAGATCCAACGTAGGTTTCAAGCGGCCTTGGCCACACTTCCTGCCAAACAACGGATGGTTTTCAACTTGAGGTATTATGACGACCTGACCTACACGGAAATCTCTGAGATTATGGGATCGTCTGTTGGTGCCTTGAAAGCCGACTATCACCATGCGGCTAAAAAAATAAAAGCATATTTAGAAGAACAAGATTAAACTTTCTACTAATTGTTTAGTCTAACAAATAGAAACGGAAAAGAGATTATGAAAGAAGAAGATTACATCTTGAGAAAAGTTGGAAAGGATAATCACTTCCAGACTCCCGAAGGCTATTTTGAAAACCTGACTTCGGAGATTATGAATCGCTTGCCCGAAACGGATTACTCACAGGTGGAAACGGAGATATCTACCTGGCAAAAAGTAAAACCTTGGATCTATATGGCTGCCGTCTTTGTGGGCGCTGCCTTCATCCTCCGATTAGGGGGAACGTTGGTGAAGAACGACCCAGAATACATCGCTGCCGAAGAAGAACAACTGGAACGTCAGTATATTGACCAGATTGTCAATGACGCCATGCTTGATGACTATACATTCTATCAGCTATTGTCTGATGTGGATTAACTATAAAGGGAGGTTAGAGATGAAAAAAGGTTGGTTGTGTTTAATAATGTGGGCGCTGTTGCCTGTCTGTCTGTTGGCACAGAATACACCAAATAGGCAGAATGATAACATCAGGCTGAGCCGTGAGGAGTTCCAGAAACGCCATGAGGCATATATCACCAAATATGCAGGATTAACAGCCGAAGAGGCAGCTAAGTTCTTCCCTCTGTACAATGAACTACAGAATCGAAAGAACGAGTTGAACGATCAGACGGGTAAATATATGCGTGAAACTTGGGGCAAAGAACTTGATGAGAATAAATACAAGGAAATTCTGGAAGGTATGAGTGCCAATGCCATTGCTTCTGAAAATTTGGAACGTACGTATTTAGATAAATTTAGAGAGGTTATTAGTTACAAAAAAATCTTCAAGATTCGTGAGGCCGAATCTCGCTTCCGACAAGAGTTAGTCAGGGGAATGCGTAGGCCTGGAGGTAATCAAGGTAGGGGAGGAGCTCCTGAAGTCCCCGATTCGCCAAGTAATGACAGAAGGCGTTAGAAAGATGGCAGTCTTGTGAAAGGCTGCCTTTTTTCTTATCTAAACCACCATATTTATATTTATTAAGGCGGCATTTAACATTTGTTTTCATTTCTAGTTCTTTTCTTCAGAAAGAATGCCTAATTTTGCGGGAAATTTGTTAAACTAATGCAAAAAAGAGTTATGAACGACTTTAAGAGTATTTTTGAGAGCCGCTATACATGGGTAGAAGGATTCATGCGTAACGTTCGTCGCTATGGTAATAAACTGGCAATGATTAATCCTGAAGACAACAGGCAGTGGACGTACGCTGAACTAAATAAGGATTGTAACAAACTGTGTAACGCTCTGGCTGCCGATGGCTTGCAGAAGGGTGATGTGATCATGCTTCAGATGTCTAATTGCCCAGAGTTTGCTTTCTCCTATGTGGCAGCTCATAAGATGCACGCTGTTTGTTGCCCTGTGGGTTTCCGACTCAGTTCTGGAGAATTGGCATTCAACATTAATGATTCTAAGCCTCTGGCGCTGATATTCAACGAAGAGTATAAGAACACGGTGCTCGAAGCGTTGAAGCTTTCTTGCTATCAGCCCAAGCGACTGATTGTGGTTGGTGGAGAGAGCGATGAAGAGGTAATCTCTTACAGCGACTATGTGAAGAGTGCTTCTATAGAAGAGCCTGCCTATACCTGCGATTATAACATTTACGATGAGACCACCCGTCTCTATACCTCTGGTACCACTGGCAAGCCTAAGGGTGTGCCACTCACCAGCATCAATGAGGTGCTCACTGCACATGATGTAATGATTCACTTCCCTATGAGCTATAAGGACGTGACCATGAACACCACTCCTTGGTTCCATCGTGGCGGTTTGCATTGCGCTGGTCCTGGTCCTGCCTTCTATGCTGGAGCTACCATCGTGGTGATGGGCAAGTTCGACTCAGAGCTCACCCTGCGCTATGTAGATAAGTATAAGATTACCTTCCTTATTGGCGTGCCTACAGTGCTTGAGGAGTTGGCCGATAAGCAAGAGATGAAGGGTTACGACATCAGCACCCTGCGTGGCATTGTTACGATGGGTAGTCCGCTGGAGCGCTCTGCTTGCATCCGTTATCAGAACGTGCTTACACCTAATATATTTAATGGCTATGGCACCACGGAGACGTTCTGGAACACCTTCCTGCGTCCATTCCACTTGCCTGAGAATGCTGGAACTGCTGGAGCTTCTTGTATCGACGACGATGTGCGTGTGGTGAAGATTTACGAAGACCGTCGTGCGGAGCCCGATGATTTGGCTGCCCTCGATGGCATCGAAGTGGGTGAGGTCATCATCAGCTCACCAGCCAAGTCGCCTTACATGTATGCCAACAATGAGGTGGAGACAGAGAAGAAGTATTATAAGGGCTTTATCTATACCAACGACCTGGCCACTTGGGATGAGCACCAGTTCATCACCATCGTGGGTCGTAAGGACGACATGATTATTTCTTCAGGAGAGAACATCTATCCTACAGAGGTAGAGGCAGTGCTCAATAACCATCCAAAGGTGAAAGACTGCATCGTGACCTCTGTGCCTGATAAGATGCGTGGTCAGATAGTGACGGCTTATATCGTGCGCGGTGATGAGACGCTTACCCCTGAGGAGCTTGATGACTACTGCAAGGAGAGTCCTTACATTGCCAACTTCAAGCGTCCACGTTTCTACCGCTTTGTGGCTCAGATTCCTTTCAACTCTACAGGTAAGAAACTGCATGTGAAGATCAAGGAAGATGCGCTTACAGACCTGAAGAACGGTTTGCTTTATCGCGTTTAAGATTTAATTGAGGATTGAGGATTACGGCTTCGCCGTGAAGCTCGGCTACACCTCAGCATAGCTCAAGCAAGCTTGGCTCTGCGTTCGGTTTGCACGAGCATTGAGAATTGGCTGCGCAAGTAGCTTAAACGCCCCCGCCTTTTAGGCACCCCCTCTTACCAAGAGGGGGAATTAAAAACTCTCCCCTTTTGCAAGGGGGAGTCCCCCGAAAGGGGGGAGGGAGTTGCTAGTTTTACTTCGTTATGATTATCGGCTGCACGATAATTCTCAATGCTCGTGCAAACCGAACGCAGAGCCAAGCTTGCTTGAGCTATGCTGAGGTGCAGCCGAGCTTCACGGCGAAGCCGTAATTCTCAATTTTCAATTTTCAATTCTCAATTTTCTTCGCTTCTTCCCACAACTTATCCATTTCCTCCAGCGACATCTCCTTCAGGCTACGTCCCTGCTTGATAGAGTGTTCCTCCAGGTAGTTGAAGCGACTGATGAATTTCTGATTGGTATGTTCCAACGCATTGTCTGGATTGATGTGATAGAGGCGGGCAGCATTCACTAAGCTGAAGAGCACATCGCCAAACTCTGCTTCTGCCTCTGCTTTGTCCATGCTTCCTAAGGCAGCCTCGAACTCACTGATTTCCTCCTTCACCTTGTTCCACACCTGCTCACGCTCTTCCCAATCGAAGCCCACGGCACGGGCCTTGTCCTGTATGCGGTAAGCCTTGATGAGGGTAGGGAGCGACTTTGGCACACCACTCAATACGGTCTTGTTGCCACCTTTTTCTTTCATCTTCAGTTGTTCCCAGTTCTCCACCACTTGTCCTGCGGTCTCTGCGACAGTATCGCCAAACACATGCGGATGACGGTAAATCAGTTTCTCACTTAGTCGGTCGCACACATCCTTCATGTCAAACTGCCCCTTTTCATCGGCTATCTTAGCATAAAATGCCACATGCAGCAGCACATCGCCCAGTTCCTTGCAGATGTCCTTCACGTCGTTGCGCATCAGTGCCTCACACAGTTCGTAAGTCTCCTCTATGGTATTGGGGCGCAGGCTCTCGTTGGTCTGCTTCTTGTCCCATGGGCATTTCACGCGCAGTTCGTCCAGAATGTCCAGGAAACGCCCGAAGGCTTCCATCTTTTCTTCTCTTGTATGCATAGTTTCTTGATTTTGGGTGCGAAGATACACATTTGTCAACTTTTTGTCAACTTCTGCCTCCTGTTTTTCGTCAGATTATCTGTATATTTGAAACCATTATGAGAACAACACATTTACATCTATCCATACTGCTCTTCATAGGGCTTTGCCTTTGCCTTTCCTGTGGGCAGAAACAGACGGAACTCAGTCGTGCCCATGCGCTTTTCGATGAGGCAGAGACTGCCATACAGCGTCATGATGCTGCTGAGGCTATCCGTCATCTGCACGAGTGCCAACTTATTTTGGAGCGTTATCCTGCGGAGCGCGATTTCAAGCGAACGTTACTCAGTTTGCTGGGCGATGCCTATTTCGAGCAGAAGAACTATGCGGAGAGCCTGCCCATCTATCGCGAATTCCTTTCGCTTTGCGAGACAGATCGAGAGAAGTCTATCGCTTGTCACGACCTTTCTTCCTATTATGTCATGACAGAGCAGCCTGATTCTGCACTCTTCTATGCCCATCGTTCTTTGAATCATGCCTTGGCAGATGGAGATTCACTGAAGACTGCCTACCGTTTGCACTCATTGGCTTTGGCACATAATGTATTCCAGCAACCCGACAGTGCCTTGCTCTATGCCCGCCAAGCCTTGGCTTATGTGCCATACACCGAGCCAAAGGGCACTTATTACTACGCCATCGGCACTCTGCTTTATGATGCTGATGCGCCAGCCGAC